>JACMKK010000485.1 GCA_014380115.1 Luteimonas sp.
CTCATACAATGGACCGGGGCATTCCGGGGAAGACCGCATGATCCGTTGGCTGAAGCGTTCGGCGTTGTTGCTGCTGTTCCTCGTCGTCGCAGTCGTCTTCGGCGCATGGTGGCTCATGCGCGGCAGCCTGCCGCAGCTCAATGGCGAACTCGCCCTGCACGGGCTCTCGGCTCCCGTATCCGTCCAGCGCGACAGGCTCGGCGTCGTCACCATCGACGCCACCAACGAGACCGATGCCATGCGCGCGCTCGGCTACGTGCATGCGCAGGAACGCTATTTCGAAATGGACCTGATGCGGCGCACCGCGGCTGGCGAACTCGCCGCGCTGTTCGGGCCGATCGCACTGGAGACCGACAAGGAACATCGCGTCCACCGCATGCGTGCACGGGTGATGGCCGACCTCGACGCCATCGCCGGCGACAGGCTGCCGCAATTGCAGGCCTACACCGACGGCGTCAACGCAGGCCTCGCCGATCTCAAGGTGCGACCCTGGCCGTACCTGCTGCTGCGACAGCAGCCCAAACCCTGGCTGCCGGCCGATTCGGCGCTGACCGGCTACGCGATGTATTTCGACCTGCAGGATTCGACCAACGCCCGCGAACTGGCGCTGTGGAAGATCGAGCGGCACGTCCCACCCGCGTTGTTCGCGTTGCTGGCACGCGATGGCAGCAGCTGGGATGCGCCGCTGATCGGTCGTGCTCGCGGCGACGCGGTATTGCCGACGGCCGAGCAGGTCGACCTGCGCAAGCTGCCGGCCCCCGACACCGACAAGCCTGATGCGCTGGTGCTGGTGGCGCTGCCAGAAGCATTGGAAATCGGCAGCAACAACTTCGCCGTGTCCGGTGCACTGACCAGCGACGGCCGCGCGATCGTTGCCGACGACATGCACCTCGGCCTGCGCGCGCCCAATATCTGGTTTCGCGCGCGACTGCGCTATGCCGATGCGCGGGCGCCGCGCGGGAAGGTCGATGTTTCCGGATTCACGCTGCCCGGCTTGCCCGCGGTGGTGGTCGGCAGCAACGGCCATGTCGCCTGGGGATACACCAACAGTTACATCGATACCACCGACTGGATGCGCTTGACGCTTTGTGCACCGAAAACAGTTGCTGCCGCGCCCTGCGCACCAGTCTCCAGGCATCGCGAAATCATCGATGTCGCCGGTGGTGCGGCGGCGACGTTCGACGTCGAGGAGACCGCATGGGGTCCCGTCCTGCATCGCGAACCAGACGGCAAGGCATTGGCGCTACGTTGGACCGCGCAGTTGCCCGGCTCGATCAGTTTCGGCATCGCCAATCTCCCCGCCGCAGGCAATCTCGCACAAGCGTTGGCGGTGGCCGACCACGCCGCGATGCCGACCCAAAACCTTGTGCTAGGGGACGCCAACGGAGAGATCGCCTGGCGCTTGCTGGGGCCTGTGCCGGAACGGACCGGAGCTTGCTCTGCAGCGCATCTCGTGGAAAACGGCGATCCGCCCGACGCGCCCCTGGTGGCAGCATCCGCGCGAGATGGAGGATGCGGCCAGTGGGGCATTCGGACCGATGACGCCCCTGCGCTGAAGCATGCGCCTGCGGGCCGGCTGTGGACCGCCAACAACCGGATCGTTGACGGCGAAACCCTGGCTCGGGTCGGCGATAGCGGTTATGCCCTCGGCGCACGCGCCAGGCAGATCCGCGATGATCTCTTCGGCAAACAGCAATTCGACGAACGCGGCCTGCTCGCGATCCAGCTCGACGACCGTGCGCTGTTCCTTGCGCGTTGGTGGCAGCTGCTGCGCGACGAAGCCGCACGCACCGAATCACCGGCCCTGCAGGAACTCGCCGATGCCGCTGCGTCGTGGCAAGACCGCGCCAGCACCGATTCGGTCAGCTATCGCATCGTCCGCGCCTGGCGGCTGGCGGTAAACGAACGCATCGCCAACGGCCTGACCGCGCCTGCGCAGGTGGCCTTGGGCAAGGATTTCGAAATGCCCGCCCTGCAACAGCTCGAAGGCGTCGCGTGGCCGCTGGTGACGCAGCGACCCGCGCACCTGCTTTCGCGGCGCTTCGCGAACTGGGATGCATTATTCGAGGACGCTGCCGAGCAGGTACGCGACGAACTCCTGAAGGAAGGTCCACTCGCGCAGCGCACCTGGGGCGAACGCAACACCGCGGCGATCTGCCATCCGCTGGCCCGCGCGATTCCACTCTTCGGCAAGCGCCTGCTGTGCATGCCGCCGGACCAGCTCGCGGGCGACAGCAACATGCCGCGCGTCGTCGGGCCCGCAGTCGGCGCCTCCGAACGCATGGTGGTATCACCCGGCCACGAAGCCGACGGCATCCTCCATATGCCCGGCGGTCAGAGCGGCAATCCGTTGTCGCCGTTCTGGGGCGCGGGGCACGACGATTGGGTCCATGGGCGACCGACGCCGTTCCTGCCCGGCCAGACGGAATACACGCTGCGTTTGAAACCCCGCTAGCCACGCCCTTCTCCCGCTTGCGGGAGAAGGAGGCGCAAAGCGCCGGATGAGGGTCCGGCTCCAAGCTCGATCGTTTTCTTCTTTTTGGCGCATGGCAGGGCTGCGCTGCATCGGGTGATCGGACCGTTACAACGCCGCGTTGTGTACACCCGTCACGGCCCGCCCTGAAGGATCCGCCGCATTCGCGAACGCCGCATCCCAAGCGATCGCCGCGGGCGACGAGCACGCGATCGACTTGCCGCCCGGCACCGTTCGCGCACAGGCGTCGCCGGGGAATGCCTGCTCGAACAAGGCCCGATACAGATATGCTTCCTTCGTCTGCGGCGTATTGATCGGAAAGCGTTCGGCCGCAGCCGCGAACTCGTGTTCGCCGACATGCGCCTCGGCATGCGCCTTGAGCCCATCGATCCAGCCGTAGCCGACACCATCGCTGAACTGTTCCTTCTGTCGCCACAGGATCGCGTCCGGCAGATAGCCTGCGAAGGCCTCGCGCAGGAGCGCTTTTTCGATGCGGCGCGCGCCGTCCGGACGGGCCCCGGCCGGGCTGCTATCGATCATCTTCGCTTGCGCATCGATCCGCATCGCGACGTCAAGGAACTCGACGTCGAGGAACGGCACCCGCGGCTCCACGCCCCAGGCCATCATCGACTTGTTGGCGCGCAGGCAGTCGAAGCTGTGCAAGGCATCGAGCTTGCGCACGGTTTCCTCATGGAACTCGCGCGCATTCGGCGCCTTGTGGAAGTACAAGTAGCCACCGAAGATCTCGTCGGCACCCTCCCCCGACAGCACCATCTTTACGCCCATCGCCTTGATGCGCCGCGCCAGCAGGTACATCGGCGTCGAGGCGCGGATCGTGGTGACGTCGTAGGTCTCGATGTGGCGGATGACCTCAGGCAGCGCATCGAGGCCCTCGGCGAAGGTGTACTTGAAGCCGTGATGGACCGTACCGATGGCTTCCGCGGCGACCTCCGCGGCAGCGAGGTCCGGCGATCCTTCCAGGCCGATCGCAAACGAATGCAGGCGCGGCCACCAGGCCTCGGCGAGATCGTCGTCCTCGACGCGATGACGGGCGAAGCGCGCAGCGCAGGCGGCCACGAGCGAGGAATCCAGGCCGCCGGACAGCAGCACGCCGTACGGCACGTCGGTCATCAACTGGCGATGTACGGCACGCTCGAACGCTGTACGAAGCTCTTCCGGCGACACAGCGACACCCTCGGTGGCGGCGTAGTCGCGCCAAGGCTTCTCGTAGTACTTCGTCAATGCGCCGGTGTCGCTGTCGTAGTAATGGCCCGGCGGGAAGGCCGCCACGTCCTCGCACACCCGTACCAGTGCCTTCATTTCAGAGGCCACCCACAAGCGGCCATCGGCATCGTGACCCCAGTACATCGGACAGACGCCGATCGGATCGCGCGCGATCACGCAACGCTGCCGCGATTCGTCCCACAGGGCGAACGCGAAGATCCCGTTGAGGCGGTTCAACCAGGCGCCGATGTCGGCGTCGTCGCGGTACAGCGCGTTGATGACCTCGCAGTCGGAACCCGTCTGCATCGCATAGGCATGGGCGAGCGAGTGCTCCAGGTCGCGGTGGTTGTAGATCTCGCCGTTGACCGCGAGCACCAGTTGCCGATCCGCGGACAGCAGCGGCTGCGCGCCGCCGGCAGGGTCGACGATGGCCAGTCGTTCGTGCACGAGCAGCGCAGACTTGCCGGCGTACACGCCCGACCAGTCCGGCCCGCGGTGGCGCTGGCGCGCCGACAGCGACAGCGCCAGCGGCCGCAGTGCGGCCAGGTCTGCGCCGGGACGCAGGTCGAACACTCCCAGGATCGAACACATCAAGCTTTCTCCTCGCCAAAAACGAAAAAACCCGCGCTTGCGGCGCGGGTTTCAGGACACTGGGCGTTGCTCTCGCTCGCCTAGTCGCCACCCCGCCGCATGGGCACGCGGTTATTCGAACGCGGATTATTGGCATTCTGCGAAGCGCGGGCGGTGGCGATGGAATGCAGCATGGTGTCGAAACTAACCTGCCTGTCGGCGCTTGGCAAGCGTCAAAGCAGCCGCTCGATCAGCGATCGATACAGGTCCGGCAGCGCCTCGAGGTCGTCGACGCGGACATGCTCGTCGACCTGGTGAATGCTGGCATTGACCGGCCCGATCTCGATGCATTGCGCGCCGAGCGGTGCGATGAAGCGCGCGTCGGAAGTGCCGCCGCCCGTACTTTCCTCAGGCGCCGCACCTGCGAACTGCGTCAACACCTCGCGTGCGGCCGCGCGTAGCGGGCCTTCCGGCGTGTGGAACGGTTCGCCACCACGCTGCCAGTGCACTTCGTAGTCCAGGCCGTGCGCCTGCAATACGGCTTCGCATTCGCATTCGAGTTGCGACGCCTGCCAGTTCGGATTGAAGCGCAGGTTGAACAGCACCTGCAGCTCGCCCGGGATCACGTTGTTGGCGCCGGTGCCGGCATGCACGTTGCTGATCTGCAGGCTGGTCGGCGGGAAGGTCTCGTAGCCGTCGTCCCAGCGCCGCGCGGCAAGTTCGGCCAGGGCCGGCATCGCCTGGTGGATCGGATTGCGCGCCTTGTCGGGATAAGCGACGTGGCCCTGGATGCCACGCACGCTCAACGTCGCGGACAGCGTGCCACGACGGCCCACGCGCAACAGGTCGCCGAGCTGCGCCTTCGATGAAGGTTCGCCGGTGATGCACCAGTCGATTTGCTGACCACGCTCGCGGAAGGTTTCGGCGACGCGGCGCACGCCGTCGATGGCATCGCCCTCCTCGTCCGAAGTCAGCAGCAGCGCGATGGTGCCCGGATGCCGCGGATGCGCGGCGACGAAAGCTTCCAGCGCGACCACGAACGCGGCGACGCTGCCCTTCATGTCGGCAGCCCCACGCCCGTACAACACACCGTCGCGGATCTCGGGTACGAAGGGATCGCTCGACCAGCGCTCCCGCGGACCCGCCGGCACCACGTCGGTATGGCCGAGCAGCACCAGCACCGGCGCGCCGGTACCATGCATCGCCCACAGGTTGTCGACGGCGCCGTAGCGCAGGTGTTCGCAACTGAATCCGGCGCGTTGCAGGCGTTCGGCGATCAGCCCCTGGCAGCCGCCGTCGTCGGGCGTCAGCGATGGCCGCAGCAGCAGTTCCTTGGTCAGCTCGACGACTTCCCTCATCACGAACCCCGCTTGTGCCGGCTCACATCTTAGCGTGCGCGGCGCGCACGCAAGGCGCGCTACGCAATCCTGAAGCGTTGCTTGAAGCCCTTGTCCGTGAAGCCCTGCGTGACGATGCCGTCGTCCGTGACTACGATCGGGCGACGCATCAGCTGCGGATACTCCTTCAACAACAATTGCCATTCGGCATCGGAACCGGGCGTCTTGCGATTCGGCGGCAGGTTGCGCCAGGTGGTCGAGGACTTGTTGACCAGCGCGTCCCAGCCGCCGGCCTGCTTCGACCACGCCGCGATCCTGTCCGCGGGCTGGCGGTCATCGCGATAGTCGATGAAGGTATGTGCCACGCCGAAGCGGTCCAGCCATTTGCGGGCTTTCCTGCAGGTGTCGCAGTTGGAGAGGCCGTAGAGCGTTGTCATGGAATCCTGTGATGTCCCAGTCGTTTTTCCCGTGCAGGCAGGAATGCACTGATCTTACGTTGTCGATCCAGGCATGGATCGCATCGACGTCCGTATGCATCGTCGCTTCGTTCGCCCTCATCCGCCTTCGGCACCTTCTCCCCGCTGCGCGGGGAGAAGGAACAGCCCGTCAGTCCGCGTGACCCCGCAGAAGTTCGTTGATCGAGGTCTTTGCGCGCGTCTTCGCATCGACCTGCTTGACGATCACCGCGCAATACAGCGAATGCGAACCGTCCTTCGCCGGCAGCGAGCCGGAAACGACCACGCTTCCCGGCGGCACCACGCCGTAGGAGATTTCGCCGGTCATGCGGTTGTAGATGCGCGTCGACTGGCCAATGAACACGCCCATGCCGATCACGCTGTGGTGACCGACGATCACACCTTCGACGACTTCCGAACGCGCGCCGATGAAACAGTGGTCCTCGATGATCGTCGGCGCGGCCTGCAGCGGTTCCAGCACACCGCCGATGCCGGCGCCGCCGGAGATGTGGCAGTGCTTGCCGACCTGTGCACAGGAACCGACCGTGGCCCAGGTATCGACCATGGTGCCGGCGCCGACATGGGCACCGATGTTGATGAAGCTCGGCGTCAGCACCACGTCCTTGCCGAGATAGGTGCCGCGCCGCACGACCGTTCCTGGCAGCACGCGCACGCCGAGCTTGCGGAATTTGGCTTCGTCGAAGTCGGCGAAGCGCAGCGGGATCTTGTCGTAGTACGGCGCGGGATCGGCCTCGACCAGCTCCATCTCCTGCGTACGGAAATACAGCAGCACCGCCTTCTTCAGCCATTCGTTGACGGTCCAGCCGCCCTTGCCGTCGGGCTCGGCGACGCGGAATTCTCCCGTTTCCAGGCCTTCGATGACGCGCTCGACGGTCGGCCGCGTGGAGCCTTCGATCTCATCGGGCGTCAACATCGTGCGCCGTTCCCAGGCGCTGTCGATCATGAACTTCAGTTCGTCGGCGCCGGGCTCCTTCGGCACTACTTTCTTCTTCGTGGCCTTGCGTGGACTCATCCTGCGCCTTCTCCATCGAGGCGGGCCAGCAAAGTGTCACGCAAGGCCTGCCGTTGGTTGTCGTCGAGCGCGCGGTCGTGCGCGTCGCTAATGCGGAAAACGTCCTCGGCGCGTTCGCCGAAGGTAGCGACGCGCGCGTCGTGCACGCGCAACCGCTGCGCACGCAATACATGCGCGATGTCGGCCAGCAGTCCCGGACGATCGGTGCAGGCGATGCTCAACAGCGTATGCCTGGCATCCGCAGCGCCGTCCGGTGCGCTGCCGGCGAAGGTTCCGTCGTCGGATGTGCCATCGTCGAAGCCGATCTGCGGCGCGATGCGGAAATGGCGCAGGTGCCGTGGCTGCGTGCGCCGCGCCGGCCAGACGCGGTCGAGCGAACCCGACAGCACGCCGCCGAGGCGCTGTTCGATCTGCGTCGCCGTGATGCCCTGGCGCGCATCGACGGGTACCACCTCGAAGCTGTCGAAGATCGTGCGTCCCGGCCCATCGAGCGCGCGTGCCTGCTGGATCGCCAGACCCATGCGGTCGAGCGTGATCACGATCGCCGCGAACAGCCCGTCGCGATCAGGAGAATGCACGAAGACCTCGAAGGCACCGACACGTTCGGCGAGCGCGCGGGCGCGCACCACCGTGTCGCCAACCGCGGAATCGCGCAGCGCCGTCGCCTGCCAGGCGACATGGCCCGGGCGGCTGCGCAGGAAGCCTTCCTCGGGCATGCGCGCGAACAGCGATTCGATTTCGACGACTTCCAGGCCCTGCTCCGTCAGCAAGCCATGCGCGGTCTCGCGCGTTTCGGCACTGCGTTCCTCGGCCGCGACCGGATGCTCCAGCCCGCGACGCAGCGCAAAACGCGTCGCCATGTGCAGGTCGACCAGCAGCCGGTCCTTCCACGCGTTCCAGAGCTTGGGCGAAGTGCCGGCGATGTCGGCGCAGGTCAGCAGGTACAGGTAGTCCAGGCGCTGGCGATCAGCGACCTGCGCGGCGAAGCGATGGATGACGGCGGGATCGGCGATGTCCTGCTTCTGCGCGGTGATCGACATCAGCAGGTGCTTGAGCACCAGCCACTCCACCAACGCCGCATCGGACTCGGACAGCCCATGCGCGATGCAGAATTCGCGCGCGTCGACCGCGCCGAGTTCGGAATGGTCGCCGCCGCGGCCCTTGGCGATGTCGTGGAACAAGCCGGCCAACAGCAACAGCTCCGGCTTGCGCAGGTATTGCCAGATCGTGTGCGCCATCGCGAAGCGCTCGTCCGGTTCGCCCGAAGCGAATGCAGCGAGGTTGCGCAGCACAGCCAGCGTGTGCTGGTCGACGGTGTAGACATGGAACAGGTCGAACTGCATGCGCCCGGAAACGCGCGCGAAGGCCGGCAGCCAGCGTCCGAGCACGCCCAGCCGCGCCATGCGCTCGAGCGTCTTGACCGGTTGCGGGCCGCGCAGCAGAGCCATGAAGGTCTCGCGCAGCGGCTGGTCGGCGTGATCGTAGGAGGGCAACGACGGCAAGGCCTCTGCCAGCGCGCGCGCGGTTTGCGAGTGCAGGCCACGCACTTCGCGCCGTGCCGCCCAGGTCGCGAACAGCGCAAACACGTGCGCGGCATTGCCGTGCAGGGTGGCGAGGTCGCGCACCGCAAGATAGCCGTTGCGCAGCTCGAAATCCGCATCGAGCGGCTCGGCCTTCGATTCACCCTCGAGCTGCTCCTCGAAACGCTGCAGCAATCGGTCGCTCAAGCGAAGCACCGTCGCCGCGCTGCGGTAGAAGCCCTGCATCATCTGTTCGACGGCGAGGTTGTCCGCATCGTCGACGTGGCGCAGGCGCGCGGCGAGGTTCTTCTGGTGATCGAAGCGCAGGCGTTCCTCGCGCTTGCGCGCGACCAGGTGCAAGCCGAAGCGCAGTCGTGACAGGGCATGATTCTCGCGTCGCAGGGTCGCGTATTCGTCGGCACCGAACTGGCCGAGCGCGACCAGCGATTCGAAATCGTCGGTGCCGAGCACGCGGATCGCCATCCAGCGCAAGGTCTGCAGGTCGCGCAGGCCGCCCGGGCCTTCCTTGAGATTGGGCTCGAGATTGTCGGCCGTGTCGCCGAAACGTGCGTGCCGGGCACGCTGTTCGTCGCGCTTGGCGATGAAATACTCCTGCGCAGGCCAGGCATGGGCGGGCGAGATCGCATCGGCCAGCTGCACGACCGCCGCGGCATCAGCCACCAGCGGGCGCGCCTCCATCAGCGCGGTCAGCACCGTGATGTCGGCGCGGCAGGCCTGCGTGCACTCCTCGGCCGACCGCACCGCATGTCCCACCGGCAGCCCGGCATCCCACAGCAATGCGAACAGTTGCGCCAGCGCCTCAGAGTGGGCCGCCTGCGCGATGTGGTCGGCCAGCACCAGCAGGTCGATGTCCGACTGCGGGAAGACCTCGCCGCGCCCGTAACCGCCGACCGCGAACAGGCTCAGTCGGGCATCGTCGGCGATGCAGCGCTTCCAGGCATCGCGCACCAGCGCATCGGCCGCCGTGGCGCGCACGGCTACGAGTCGCGAAACATCTTCTTCGGCATCGAAGCGGGCGGCTAGCGCGGCATCGGTTTCGGCGAGCGCCTGCCTCGCCGCGGTCGACCATGCGTCAACGTGGCTGTCGTCGGCACGCCTCGCCGCGTGGGGGTGGGCGGCGGTCGCCATGGTCAGAGGTCGTTGTCGTCGCCCGGAAGTCGGGTCAGGATCTCGACGCCGTCCTCGGTCACCGCGACGGTGTGTTCCCACTGCGCCGACAACTTGCGGTCCTTGGTCACCACGGTCCAGCCATCGGGCAGCACCTTGGTGTGGCGTGCGCCCTCGTTGATCATCGGTTCGATGGTGAAGGTCATGCCCGGCTTGAGCACCACGCCGTCGCCGGGGCGCCCGTAATGCAGCACCTGCGGATCGTCGTGGTAGACCTTGCCGATGCCGTGTCCGCAATACTCGCGCACCACGCTGAAGCGCTCGGCTTCGGCATGCTGCTGGATCGCGTGGCCGACATCGCCGAGCGTCGCGCCGGGCTTCACCGCGCGGATGCCCTTGAACATCGCCTCGCGCGTGGTCTCCACGAGGCGCTTGGCCATCACCGAAGGCGTGCCGACGTAGTACATGCGGCTGGTGTCGCCGTGCCAGCCGTCCTTGATGACGGTGACGTCGATGTTGAGGATGTCGCCTTCCTTCAGGACCTTGCCCGGGCTCGGGATGCCGTGGCAGATCACGTTGTTGACGGAAGTACAGACCGTGGCCGGGAAGCCGCGGTAGCCGACGTTGGCCGGGATCGCCTGCTGCACGTTGACGATGTGGTCGTGGCAGATGCGGTCCAGCTCCTCGGTGGTCACGCCCGGCTTCACGTAAGGCGCGACCACCTGCAGCACCTCGGCCGCGAGGCGTCCGGCGACACGCATCTGCTCGATGTCTTCGGGGGTCTTAAGGGTGATGGTCATGGTGCCATTATCGCCCATCGGGGCGGCCGATCGAGGTTGCGGGCCCGCTGGATGGCAGAGCGAGTTGCCGCGGACAGCCATTGCAGCTACAATTCGCCGGCTTTTTACGGGGCTTGACCTCGGAAGGCAGCCCACGTCGGGCGACACCGACGAATCCACACCTGCTGCAAGCACCCGTGCCGGGGTGCCCCGCCTCCCACCGGAGGCAGGGTTCGGCCACGGAGGCAGCGGGGAGGCCCAACCCCGGAACCTTTCGCCTTCACGGGCGGACCGCCTTCACCCAACGGCGGCCGGTTCCTTATTTCGGAGTCACTTCAATGCCCCAAGTCACCATGCGCCAGATGCTGGAAGCCGGCGTCCATTTCGGCCACCAGACGCGTTACTGGAATCCCAAGATGGGCCCGTACATCTTCGGTGCCCGCGGCAAGATCCACATCATCAACCTCGAGAAGACCGTTCCGCTGTTCACCGACGCGATGAACTTCATCTCGGCGATCGCGCAGAAGCGCGGCATGATCCTGTTCGTCGGCACCAAGCGCAGCGCGCGCGATCCGATCAAGGAAGAAGCCGAGCGTTGCGGCATGCCCTACATGGTGCAGCGCTGGCTCGGCGGCACGCTGACCAATTTCGCCACGGTGAAGAAGTCGGTGTCGCGCCTGAAGGAACTGGAAGCCGGCGAGACCGACGGCAGCTTCCAGAAGCTGGTCAAGCACGAAGTGCTCGGCCTGCGCCGCGAGCGCGACAAGCTGCTGGCCTCGCTCGGCGGCATCAAGGAAATGAACCGCCTGCCCGATGCGCTGTTCGTGATCGATATCGGCCACGAAGACATCGCCATCAAGGAAGCCAAGAAGCTCGGCATCCCGGTGATCGCGGTGGTCGACACCAACTACGACCCCAACCTGGTCGACTACGCCATCCCCGGCAACGATGACGCCATCCGCGCCGTGCAGTTGTACGCGCGCGCTTGCGCCGATGCCGTGCTGGAAGGCAAGGCCGCCGCGCCGAACGTCGCCAACGTGCGCGAGGACGAGTTCGTTGAACTCGGCGCCGATGGCAAGCCGGTCGCCGACAAGCGCGGCGCGCGTCCCCAGGCTGCGAAGAAGGCTCCGGCCAAGCGCGCGTCCGCCAAGGACGACGGACTGGTCGAAGCAGCCCCCGCCGCTGCGGAAGGCCCGGCTGCCGACGCTGCAACGGCCGAAGCTCCGGCCGCCGACGCGGCTGCGGAAAAAGACCCGGCCGCCGAGTAACCGGCTTGCAATACGGCCGCGCAGCGCGCGGCCGTATCCTGCAGTTCGTAGGAGCGCCCCTTGGGCGCGACGCTTTGCATCGGTAGTCCAATCGCGCCCAAGGGGCGCTCCTACCTCTTTCTGGAATTTAAGGAATCACCGTAATGGCTGAAATCACCGCATCCCTGGTCAAGGAACTGCGCGAGCGCACCGGCGCCGGCATGATGGAGTGCAAGAAGGCGCTCACCGAAAACAATGGCGAGCTCGACATCTCCGCCGAGTGGCTGCGCAAGCAGGGGCTGGCCAAGGCCGACAAGAAGGCCGGCCGCGTCGCCGCCGAAGGCCGCATCGCGGTCGCCCAGAACGATGGCAAGGCGGTACTGGTCGAGATCAATTCCGAGACCGATTTCGTCGCCAAGGACCACAACTTCCTGGCCTTCACCGATGCCGTCGCGCAGGCCGCGCTCGCATCGGGCGCCGCCGACGCCGACGCGCTCAAGTCCGTGAAGCTGCCGTCCGGCGAGACCGTCGAGGAAGCGCGCGCGGCACTGATCGCCAAGGTCGGCGAGAACGTGCAGGTGCGTCGCCTGGTCCGCGCGCAGAGCAGCAACAACGTCGCCGCCTACGTCCACGGCGGCCGCATCGGCGTGCTGGTCGAGGTCCAGGGCGGCAATGCCGACCTCGCGCGCGGCCTGGCCATGCACGTCGCGGCGATGAACCCGCCGTACGTCAAGGCGAGCGATGTCCCCGCCGCTTTCGTCGCCAAGGAAAAGGAAATCGAGCTGGCCAAGATGACCGACAAGGACAAGACCAAGCCGGCCGACATCCTCGAGAAGATCATCGGCGGCAAGATCGCCAAGATCGTCAACGAGGTCACGCTGTACGGCCAGCCCTACGTGCTCGACACCAACCAGAACGTCGAGGCCGTGCTGAAATCCGCAGGCGCCGGTGTGGTCGGCTTCCAGCGCCTCGCCGTCGGCGAAGGCATCGAGAAACCGAACGATGATTTCGGGGCGGAAGTGATGAAGCAGGCCGGGCTGGCCTGATCCGTCCGGTTCGTTTGGACAAAAAAGCCGCGGCCTCCGCGGCTTTTTTTGTGGCCTCAAGCCATCACTCCTTGGTCTGGAACGTCACTTCCTCGTACGGCTGCACCACCACCCAGCCCTCGCCGGAGAACTTGAGCTGGACGCTCTCCCCGGAGCCACGTCCGAACAGCGTGCCGAGGGAAATGTCGGTCACGACCTCGGGCGTCAGATTGCCGGACCAGGCCACCGTCGCGTTGGGATCGGTGAACACCGCGCCGCCACTTGCCGAAACAGGCAAGGTCAACGGTGCGTAGTGCGATGTGATCGCCACGATGCCATGCCCGCTCAGGCGCACGTTGAACAGCCCGCCGGACAGCATGCCGGCGACCTTGCGCATCATCGTGATCTTGTTGTCGATGTTCGCCTCGATCGCCAGCACGTCGTTGCCGTTGACGAAAATCGACTCGCCCGCCAGTCGCAGCAGCGTGATCTTCTTTCCCGCATCGGCCAGGTAGGCGCGGCCGTCGCCTTCGATCTTCATCAGCTGCATGCCCTCGCCGCTGATCGCCTTCTTCAGCAGATTGCCCAGGCCTTGCTCCAACACGCCTTGCCGGGTGAACTTGACGTTGCCCGTGCGTGCCACCATCGCGCCCGCCTTGGCCCAGACCATGCCGTTCAGGCGCACTTCCAGCAGGTGCGGGTTCTCGAGCTCGAAGGCATCACTGCCCGCGTCCTTTTCCCTCGATGCGGCGACGAACTCCTGAAGTGACTGCACAGCCATGTTCTGCTCCTTGTGGTCGATGGTGCAGATCGTAGCCCAGCACGTCCTGGCCCAGGCTGCGGTTCGGACGTGCATGCGATGGGCTAGAATCTTCGCGTTTGCAAATCGAGAGCGCCCCCATGTCCCAACTCGCCTATCGCCGCATCCTGTTGAAGCTGTCCGGCGAGGCGTTGATGGGCGACGCGGACTACGGCATCGACCCGGCCATGATCGGTCGCCTGGCCGCCGAAGTGATCGAGGCGCAGCAGGCGGGCGCGGAGATTGCGCTGGTGATCGGCGGCGGCAACATCTTCCGCGGCGCCGGCCTGGCGGCTTCCGGCATGGACCGCGTGACCGGCGACCACATGGGCATGCTGGCGACGGTCATCAACGCCCTGGCCATGCAGGATGCGCTGGAGAAGCGCGGCGCGCGGGCGCGGGTGATGAGCGCGATCAAGATCAACGACGTCTGCGAGGACTACATCCGCCGGCGCGCGATCCGCCACCTGGAGAAGGGCCGCATCGCGATCTTCGCCGCAGGCACCGGCAACCCGTTCTTCACCACCGATTCCGGCGCGGCGCTGCGCGCGATCGAGATCGGCGCCGACCTGCTGCTCAAGGCGACCAAGGTCGACGGCGTCTACGACGCCGATCCGAAGAAGTTTCCGAATGCCAGGCGCTTCGACAAGCTGAGCTACGACGAGGTCCTGGCGCGCGATCTGCAGGTGATGGATACCGCCGCGTTCGCGCTGTGCCGCGACAGCGACCTGCCCTTGCGCATCTTCGACATGGGCCAGTCCGGGCAGCTGCTGCGGATCCTGCACGGCGAGCACATCGGCACGTTGGTGCAAGGACGCAGCTGAGCCTCGCAGGAGCGCCGCTGGGGCGCCGCTGGGGCGCGGTGAAGCTTTATCGATAACGCCGCACCCTTGCACAGGAATTGAAATAGTGTCCGCGCCAGCGCATGGCGCAACATCGGCGCATGCATTCGCACCCCCACGACCACGGCTCCAGCACGCGCGCCTTCGCCGCGGTGACGCTGATCAATCTGGCCTACACGATCCTCGAAGCCGGCTACGGGTTCGCCACCAATTCGCTGGCATTGCTGTCCGATGCCCTGCACAACTTCGGCGACGTGCTCGGCCTCGGCATCGCCTGGGCGGCCGCCGTGATCGCCAAGCGCGCGCCAACCGAACGCCATACCTACGGCTGGCGTCGCGCCACGCTCCTGTCGCCGCTGGCGAACGCGCTGCTGCTGGTTGCGTTCGCGGGCGCGCTGGCATCGGAAGCGATACGTCGGCTTGATGCACCGCCGCAGATTCCGGGCATGCCGGTGATCGTCGTCGCCGCGATCGGCATCCTCGTCAACCTCGGCGCGGCGTGGTTCGTCCGCGATGGCCACGCGCAGGACCTCAACCGTCGCGGCGCCTTCCTGCACCTGATCGCCGACGCCGCGGTATCGCTGGCCGCCGTGCTGGCGGGCATCGGCATGCTCACCCTGCGCTGGAACTGGCTCGACCCAATGACCGCGCTGCTGGTCGGCGCGGTGGTGGCGCTCGGTGCGTTCGGGCTGCTGCGCGACAGTTTCAACGCCGCGATGGATGCGGTACCGAGTGGTATCGACAAGGCTGCAGTGAGCGATTTCCTCAGCGGACAGTCCGGGGTGGCGGCGGTGCATCACCTGCATATCTGGTCGCTCGGCGCCGGCGAGATTGCCATGACCGCGCACTTGGTGCGTCCGGATGCGGGCGACCACGATGCCTTCATCGACCGCGTCGTGCACGACCTCGACCATCGCTTCGGCATCAACCATCCGACCCTGCAGATCGAGCACGGCGCGGCCTGCGAACACGATGCGCACGATCGCGCGCCGCACGGGCATTGAACCCTCGTCGGAGCGCCTCCCTGGGCGCGACGCCTTGCCGAGGGTCAACTAAACAGCTATCGCGCCCAAGGGGCGCTTCTACGGGAGCAGGCTGCCCATCGCCTATAATCGGCCGATTGAGCCATCGCACCGGAGCCGCCCGTGATCAACGAGATCAAGAAAGACGCACAGACGCGCATGAGCAAGAGCGTCGAGGCCCTGCGCCATGATTTGACCAAGGTCCGCACCGGGCGCGCGTCGACCGCGCTGGTCGACCACCTCAAGGTCAACTACTACGGCTCCGACATGCCACTGACGCAGGTCGCCAGCGTCGCCGTCACCGATGCGCGGTCGCTGACGATCACGCCCTGGGAGAAGCAGATGGTCGCCGCGGTCGAGAAGGCGATCCTCGCCTCGGACCTGGGCCTGACGCCGAATACCGCCGGCACGGTGATCCGCATCAACCTGCCTGCATTGACCGAGGAGCGCCGCAAGGAACTGTCCAAGCACGTCCATGCCGAGGGCGAAGAAGCCAAGATCGCCATCCGCAACGTGCGCCGCGATGGCAATCAGCAGGTCAAGGAACTGCTGAAGGACAAGCAGATCACCGAGGACGAAGCCAGTCGCAGCGAGGACGACATCCAGAAGCTGACCGACAAGGCAATCAAGGACGTCGACGAGGTGGTCAAGGCCAAGGAACAGGAATTGATGGCCGTCTGAAGACGCCGCACATGGGGTCATCACCTCCCGCAGTCCACGTTCCGCGCCACCTCGCCGTCATCATGGACGGCAACGGGCGCTGGGCCGAACGCCGCAAGCGACCGCGCATCATCGGCCATCGAGCCGGCGCGCGCGCGGTCAACGTCTGCATCGATTTCTGCCTCGAACAGGGCATCGAGGCGCTGACGCTGTTCGCGTTCTCCAGCGAGAACTGGGGCCGCCCGGACGAAGAAGTCGGCGCCTTGATGAAGCTGTTCGTCAACGCGCTTGAACGCGAGGTCGAGGAACTGCATCGACGTGGCGTTCGCGTGCGCTTCATCGGCGAACGCGACCGCTTCCAGGACGCCATCGTTGCGCGCATGACGGCTGCCGAGACGCAGACGCGCGCCAACACACGCCTGACGCTGGTCATCGCCGCAAGCTACGGCGGCCGCCAGGACATCGCCCAGGCGGCGCGCGCGCTCGCCGTCGATGTCGCCGCGGGCAGGCTGCGTCCGGAGGACATCGACGAGGGCGCGGTCGCTGCGCGCATGGCGCTGGCCGACCTGCCCGAGCCCGACCTGTTCATCCGCACCGGCGGCGATCATCGGGTCAGCAATTTCCTGTTGTGGCAGCTGGCCTATACCGAATTGTGGTTCACCGAAACATTGTGGCCGGAGCTCGATGCCGCCACACTGCGCCGCGCGCTGGAAGACTACGCCCGGCGCGAGCGCCGTTTCGGGCTGACCGGGGCGCAAGTGACCCCACCCTCCAACAGGAACGATGCATGACCCGGACACGCGTACTGGCCGCGTTGATCATGGCCCCGTTCGCCATCGCGGCCGTGCTGTTCCTGCCGACGCCCTGGGTCGTGGCCCTGGCTGCCGTGATGTTCCTCGCCGGTCTCTGGGAGTGGCTCAGGCTCGCCGATATCGACGACACGCTGGCGCGCACCGTCCTGCTCCTCGTCAATTTGCTGCTGATGGTCGCGCTGGTCTGGGCGTCGCGCTCGGAATCGGGCGGTTCGCTGGTGCTGTTTCAGCTGATGGTCGTGCTCGGCGTGATCTGGTGGCTGCTGGCGATGATCTGGCTCAGGCATTACGACTTCGCCTCCGACCATGACACCCATGCGCGCGTCTTCAAGCTCGGCGCCGGCACGCTCGCCGTGGTTCCCGCCTGGTGCGCACTGGCGGTGATCCATGCCGGCCAGCCCTATGGACACGCCTGGCTGCTGATCGCGCTGGCCGTGGTCTGGGCAGCGGACTCCGGCGCCTATTTCGCCGGGCGCAAGTTCGGCAAGCGCAAGCTCAGTCCGCGCATCAGCCCCAACAAGACCGTCGAAGGCATGGCCGGTGGCGCGATCGCCGGCATCGCGGTCGCCATGGTCGGCGCGCCGCTCGCCGGCGCCAGCCTTGCACAGCTTCCGGCGGTCGCCCTGGTGGCCGCCATCGCGGTCGGCTTCTCGGTGGTCGGCGACCTGTTCGAGAGCTTGCTCAAGCGTCACGTCGGCGCGAAGGATTCCGGCGACCTGATCCCGGGGCATGGTGGCATCCTCGACCGGATCGATGGCGTGCTCGCCGCCCTGCCCGTGTTCGCGCTCGGCAAGGCCTGGCTTGGCTTCTGATTTCCAGGAAGCCTCGATCGCATGAAATCCCCGAACTCATGAGACATATCGCTGTCCTCGGCGCGACCGGCTCCATCGGCAGCTCCGCACTGGATGTGATCGCCCGACACCCGGACCGCCTCCGCGCCAGCGTGCTGGCTGCGGGCCGGCAGGTCGATGCGCTGGTCACTCTTTGCGTCCGTCACGCGCCGCAACATGCGGTGATCGCCGACCCGGCGCTGTTCGCGTCATTGCGCGACGGCCTGGCCGACGCGGGCTTGCGCACGCAGGCGCATGCCGGGGACGAAGCCCTGCAGCAATTGGTCGCCGGCGATGCCTGCGACACCGTCGTGGCAGCGATCGTCGGCGCGGCCGGCCTGCCCTCGACCCTCGCCGCGGCGCGCGCAGGAAAGCGCCTGCTGCTGGCCAACAAGGAATCACTGGTGCTGGCCGGGGAACTGCTCACGGCCATCGCGCGCGATGCCGGCGCGACGATCATTCCGATCGACAGCGAGCACAACGCGATCTTCCAATGCCTGCCATCCACCCGCGAGCTCAATGGCACGCATGCCGGCCTGCGCCGCATCCTGCTGACCGCATCCGGCGGCCCATTCCGCGGACATGCGCGCGAACAGCTCCTGGAAGTGACGCCGGCGCAGGCAATCGCGCATCCCAAATGGTCGATGGGGCCGAAGATTTCGGTCGATTCCGCGACGCTGATGAACAAAGGCCTCGAGGTCATCGAAGCGCACCACCTGTTCGGCCTGCCCGGTGATCGCATCGATGTGCTGGTGCATCCGCAGAGCCTGGTGCACTCGCTGGTCGAGTTCGTCGATGGCTCAATGCTCGCGCAATTGGGGCTACCGGACATGCGCACGGCGCTGGCGGTCGGTCTCGCGTGGCCCGAACGGGTCGAATCGGGCGTCGCCGGCCTCGATCTGCTGGCGCAGGGCCGGCTCGACTTCGAGCCACCGGACCCGGATGCCTTCCCCTGCCTGCGCCTGGCCTACGCCGCGCTCGACGCCGGCGGCACCGCTCCCGCCATCTTGAACGCGGCCAACGAGATCGCGGTTTCAGCCTTTCTTCAGGGGCAGGTCGGTTTCCTGTCGATACCGGCGTTGGTCGAGGACGCGCTGGCGGCACTGCCGCCCGTGCCTGCCACCTCGCTGGACGTACTGCGCGATGCCGACGCGCGGGCGCGGCGACACACCTCCTCCTCCCTGAGCCGCCATCCATGAGCCGCCTCCATGAGTGACTTGATCGGTTCGATGTGGTGGTTCGTCATCAGCCTCGGGCTGTTGGTCACCTTCCACGAGTTCGGTCACTACTGGGTGGCACGCCGCAACGGCGTCAAGGTACTGCGCTTCTCGATCGGCTTCGGCAAGCCGTTGTGGTCGCGCCTCGGCAAGGACGGCACCGAATATGTGATTGCCGCGATCCCGCTCGGTGGCTACGTCAAGATGCTCGACGAGCGCGAAGGGGATGTCGCGCCACAAGACTTGGATCGCGCCTTCAACCGCAAATCGGTGTGGCGCCGCATCGCCATCGTCGCGGCCGGACCGGTCGCCAACCTGATCCTGTGCGTGGCGCTGCTGTGGGCGATGTTCGTGGTCGGCCGGCCCGACTACGCGCCGGTGATCGGCCACGTCGAAGGCCTCGCCGCACAGTCGGGCCTCAAACGCGGCGACACCGTGCTCGCGGTCGGCGATCGCGCCACGCACACCTGGGGAGAGTTGCAGATGGCGTTGCTGCCGGCTGCGCTCGACCGCGAGGACGTGTCGTTGCAGGTGCGCGATGCTGCCGGCCACGCGCATGCACGCAAGTTGCGTTTGTCGACCCTCCCGCAGGATGCCGATGAGCGCCGGGTGTTGCTCGACCTCGGGCTGACGGCGCGCCATGCGTTGTTGCCGCCGGTAGTGGGGCGCGTCGCGCCGGACAGTCCGGCGTGGGGCGTGCTAGCCGAGGGCGACCGCATCACCGCCATCGATGGCGACCCGGTCACCGCGTTCGACGACATCGGTCCATTCGTGCAGGCGCTCGGCCGGCGCGGTGGCGAGGCGATGGTGGAAGTGGATCGCGACGGCGACCGCCTCGCACTGCAGATCACGCCGAAACTGGCGAGCGACCCGGATCGCGGCCAGTACTGGATGCTCGGCATCCAGCCGCAGAAGCGCAGCGAGCTGCCGGCCATGGATGCCGTACAGCGCTACGGTCCGATCGCGGCCGTGCCCGTCGCGCTGCGCGAGATGCGCTACCAGACCGAACAGTTGTTCGCGATGATCGGGCGCGTGTTCTCCGGTCGCGTCTCGGTGCAGAACAGCGTGGCCGGCCCGATCACCATCGCGCGCACCGCCAACACCTATGCGCAGCTGGGCCCTGCCTGGTACCTGACGATCCTGGCGATGCTGTCGCTGAGCCTCGGGATCCTCAATCTGCTGCCGATCCCGCTCTTGGATGGGGGTCACCTCTTGTATTACCTTATCGAGTTGGTCAAGGGCAGCCCGTTAAGCGAGCGTGCGATGGCCGCAGGGCAATATGTCGGCTTGGCCATGCTGGCCGGGTTGATGGGCCTGGCGTTCTACAACGACATACTGAACAACTTCATACGCTAGCTGTCTTATCGTGACCCGCCTTTCGCCATGGCCCATGGCAAGGCAACCCACCTGGATCTGATTGATGACGCGACTCCCCAACCGCCGCCTGCTCGCCCTTGCCCTGATGACGGCGATCTCTTCGCCCGCCTGGGCCCAGACGGCTGATCCTGTCGCGCCTGACCGTCCCGCGTCCGATCTTGCAGCGCCCGATGCATCGGCGAGCCCAGCGCCAGCAAACGCAGCTCCTGCCAGCGAGCCAACGCCGGCGACGCAGCCCGCATTGGAACCATCCTCATCGGGGCAGCCGCCATTGGTGCCGTCCTCGTCGGCATTCACCGTCAGCGACATCCGCGTAGACGGTCTGCAGCGCATCGGCGCCGGTACCGTCTTCACCTACCTGCCGATCGAGCGTGGCGACACCATCGACCAGAGCCGCATCGCCGAGGCGATCCGCGCGCTGTACAAGACCGGCTTCTTCGAGGACGTGCGCGTCGACCGGCAGGGCGACATCCTCGTGATCAGCGTCACCGAGCGTCCGGCGATCAACAAACTGACCCTGGCCGGCAACAAGGACATCAAGACCGAGGACCTGACCAAGGGCCTGACCGACATCGGCCTGGCCGAGGGCGAGACGTTCGACCGCCTCAGCCTCGACCGCGTTACCCAGGAACTCACGCGCCAGTACAACAACCGCGGCAAGTACAACGTCGAGATCACGCCCAACGTCACGCGCCTGGACCGCAACCGCGTCGACGTCGTCATCAACATCAAGGAAGGCAAGGCAGCCAAGATCCGTCACGTCAACTTGATCGGCAACGACAAGTTCGAACAGAAGGACATCATCGACAACTGGGAATCGCGCGAAAGCAACTGGCTGAGCTGGTACAAGCGCGACGACCAGTACTCGCGCGAAAAACTGTCCGGCGACCTCGAAAAGCTCAACGAGTACTACCTCGATCGCGGCTACGTCGATGCCAGCATCGACAGCACGCAGGTTTCGATCAGCCCCGACAAGCGCGACATGTACATCACCGCCGGCTTGACCGAGGGCGAGCAGTACAAGGTCTCGGCCGTCGAGGTCAGCGGCGATACGGTGCTGCCGAAGGAAGAGATCGAGAAGCTGGTGGTGGTGAAACCCGACCAGATCTTCTCGCGGCGACTGCTGGAGATTTCCTCCGACGCGATCACCAACACGCTGGGGAACGTCGGTTACGCCTTCGCCAAGGTCAACCCGATTCCCGACGTCGACCGCGAAAAGCGCACCGTCGCGGTGAACCTGCAGGTGGTACCCGGGCCGCGCGTCAACGTCCGCCGCATCGTCTTCAAGGGCAACACGCGCACCGGCGACGAGGTGATGCGCCGCGAGATGCGCCAGTTCGAGGGCAGCTGGTATTCGCAGGCCGCGATCGACCGCTCCAAGGTGCGCCTGCAGCGCCTGGGCTACTTCGAGACCGTGGAAGTGGAGACCACGCCGGTCGCCGGCAGCAACGACCAGGTCGACGTCGTCTACAACGTCGTCGAGACCACGTCGGGCAGCTTCGTGTTCGGCCTTGGCTATTCGCAGCTTTCCGGCCTGACCACGTCGATCCAGTTGTCGCAGAACAACTTCCTCGGCAGCGGCAACCGTATCGCGGTCGAAGCGCAGCGCAATTCCTACCTGCAGCGTTACGCGTTCTCGTTCACGAATCCGTACTTCACCGACGAAGGACTCTCGCTCGGCTACAACCTGTCCTGGCGCGAGTTCGACAACTCCGACTTCAACACCGCGCGCTACTCCAGCACCAATGCCGCGGCGCAGGTCGTATTGGGATTGCCGATCACCGAAACCGACACGGTCTCCGCCCTGTTCGGCATCGACCGCAACCAGATCTTCGCGTTCGAGGGTTCCTCGCCGCAATCGATCGTCGACTACATCAATGTCCTCGGCAAGCGCACCTTCCACGCCTGGCGTACCGAACTGGCGTGGGCGCGCGACAGCCGCAACGATTTCTTCGCACCGACGCGCGGCACCTACCAGCGCGTCTCGGCCGAAATCACCCTGCCAGGTTCCACCGTCGAGTACTACAAGCTCAATTACGAGTTCTCCAAGTACTGGCCGCTCAACCGCGCGATGGTGCTGAACACGCGCGCCGAGATCGGCTATGGCGACAGCTACGGCGATGCAGTCACCGGCATCATCTTCGACCCGGACAGCCCGCTCGATTCGGACAGCCTGCCCGAGGCGCGCGAGGCCACAGCCGACGGCCTGCCGTTCTTCGAGAACTTCTACGCCGGCGGCGTGCGTTCGGTGCGCGGCTTTAAGGACAACACCCTGGGCCCGCGCGATGTGGCGCGTTTCAGTACCTTCACGCAGCCGATCGGTGGTGCCGTGAAGACCGTCGGTTCGCTGGAAATGTATTTCCCGACCCTGCTCGACACGCCCGCCGCGCGCGTGTCTGCGTTCGTTGACTTCGGCAACGTCTTCACCAGCACCGAAGATTTTGATGCCGGCGAGTTGCGCGCTTCCTCGGGCGTCTCGCTGCTGTGGCGCGCGCCGGTCGGTCCGATCTCGATCAGCTATGCCTTCCCCCTGCGCAAGGAAGACGACGACGAGATCGAGCGCCTGCAGTTCACCTTCGGCGGCGCGTTCTAAGACGCGCCGCGTCGCCCTTCCGTGGACAGGCCTCGCTTCAGCGCCGGGCAACTCGCCGAACGCTTCGGCCTGCGGTCGCATGGCGATCCGCAGGCAGCCGTCGACGGCGTGTCGACGTTGGCGCATGCCGCCAGCCATCAGCTCGCGTTCCTGGCCAATCCGCGCTACCGCAGCCAGCTCGCGGACACGCATGCAGGCCTCGTGGTCCTGCATGCCGCGGATGCGGAGGCTTACGCGGGCAATGCCCTGATCGCCGATGACCCGTACGTGGCGTTCGCGAAGATCGCGGCCTTGTTCGAATCGCGCACGCCGCACGAAGCTGGCATCCATGCCAGCGCGGTCGTCGACGCAAGCGCGCAGGTCGATCCTGCTGCGCACATCGGACCCTTCGTCAGCATCGGTGCCGGCTCGCGCGTGGCCGCCGGCGCGGCGATCGGCCCGGGTTGCGTCATCGGCGAGGACTGCGAGATCGGCGAAGGCTGCGAACTGGTCGCGCGCGTCACCCTGGTCAAGCGCGTGCGCCTTGGCAAACGGGTGCTGATTCATCCTGGCGCCGTGCTCGGCGCCGATGGCTTCGGGCTTGCGATGGACGCCGGGCGCTGGATCAAGGTGCCACAACAAGGTGGCGTGCAGGTCGGCGACGATTGCGAAATCGGCGCCAACACCACCATCGACCGTGGCGCCATCGAGGACACGGTGCTCGAGGAGGATGTCCGCCTCGACAACCAGATCCAGATCGGACACAACGTGCGCGTCGGCGCGCATACCGCGATGGCCGGCTGCGTGGCGGTGGCCGGCAGCGCCGTCATCGGGCGTTATTGTCTGATCGGGGGCGCTGCGGGAATCCTCGGCCATCTCGAGATCTGCGATCGCGTCATGATCACGGCGATGAGCCTGGTGACCAATTCGATCCGCGAACCCGGGGAGTACTCTTCTGGCATTCCGGTGATGCCCAGTCGCGAATGGCGCAAGAGCGCCGCGCGCCTGAAACAACTCGATTCACTTGCGCGGCAGATCGGCGCGCGCGACAAGGACAAGACATGAGCGCCATGCCAACCCTGCCCCTGGACGTGACCGGCATACAGAAGTTGTTGCCGCATCGCTTTCCCTTTCTCTTGGTCGACCGTCTCGTCGAGTTCGAGCATGGCAAGCGCGTGCTCGCCTACAAGAGCGTCTCGATCAACGAGCCGTTTTTTCAGGGTCATTTCCCCGGACACCCCGTGATGCCGGGCGTGCTCGTGATCGAGGCGCTGGCGCAGGCCGGGGGGCTGCTCTACCAGCTCAGCCAGGCCGGCAACGAAAAGGAAGGCAAGGTGTTCTACCTGGTGAAGGTCGATAACGCCAAGTTCACCAGGATGGTCGTGCCGGGTGACCGCCTCGAACTCGAGGTGGTGCTGAAGCGCCACATCCGCAACATGGCCCAGTATCAGGGCATCGCGCGCGTCGACGGCCAGCAGGTCGCCTGCGCGGAATTCCTCTGCGCCGAAACCAGGGACTGAACAGCGACACATGGCCGACGGATCTTTCATCCATCCCACTGCCGTCGTCGATCCCGATGCGCGGCTCGGGGCCAACGTCAGCATCGGCGCGTTCTGCCTGGTCGGCGCGGAAGTCGAGATCGGCGACGACACGCACATCGGACCTCACTGCAGCGTCCACGGCCCGACCCGGATCGGCCGCGACAACCGTTTCGCAGGCCACGCCGCGATCGGCGGTGAGCCGCAGGACAAAAAATTCAAGGGCGAGCGCGCCGAACTGGTGATCGGCGACCGCAACGTGATCCGCGAGTTCGTCACCATCAACCGCGGCACCGGCGAAGGCGGCGGCGTCACCCGGATCGGCGACGACAACTGGATCCTCGCCTACGCGCACATCGCGCACGACTGCCATGTCGGCAGCCACACCGTGTTCTCCAACAACGCCACGCTCGCCGGCCATGTCGAGATCGGTGACCACGTCATCCTCAGCGGATTCACCGGCATCCACCAGTTTTGCCGCATCGGCGCGCATGCCTTCATCGGCATGGGCGCAATGGTCAATGGCGACGTCCCGCCCTACGTGATGGTCGCGACGGAAGGCTATGGACGTCCGCGCGGCATCAATTCCGAAGGCCTGAAACGACGCGGCTTCGACAGCGATCGCATCGCCGCGATCAAGCGCGCATACCGCGCGCTGTATATGTCAGGCGCCAAGCTGCCCGAAGCGAAGCAGGCGTTGGCCGAGCTCGCGCTGCAGAGCGAAGACGTGCGCCTGCTGCTGGAGTTCATCGAGCGCGGCGAACGGCCGTTGCTGCGGTGAAGCGGGCATTGGAAGTGCGGGCAAGGCAGCATCGGCGACCGAATGCGACTCGTAGAATGCCGGCCTGACGATGCTTGATTCCGGCTTCCCGCTTCCCACCCCCCACTCCCGCCCCCTTCGCTTCGCGCTCTGCGCCGGTGAAGCCTCGGGCGACCTGCTCGGTGCCGGTTTGCTCGACCACCTGCGCGCGCGTTACCCGGACGCCGAATTCGCCGGCATCGGCGGCGACGCGATGCGTGCGGCGGGTCTCGACAGCTGGCACGACAGCAGCGAACTGGCGGTGATGGGACTGTCGGAAGTCCTGTCGCACCTGCCGCGCCTGCTCGGCTTGCGCCGCACGCTTTGCAAGCGCCTGCTGGCGTGGCGTCCGGATGTGTTCATCGGCATCGACGCGCCCGACTTCAACCTCGGCGTCGAGCGCCGGCTCAAGCAGCGCGGCATCCGAACCGTGCACTACGTCAGTCCGTCGGTGTGGGCCTGGCGCGAGAAGCGCGCCGAGAAGATCGGGCGCAGCGCCGATCGCGTGCTGTGCCTGTTTCCGATGGAGCCACCGATCTATGCGCGACACGGCGTCGATGCGCGCTTCGTCGGCCATCCTTTTGCCGACGAGATGCCGTTGCAACCCGATCGCGCTGGCGCACGCGCGCGGCTCGGCCTCGATCGCGATGCGCCGGTGCTCGCCGTGCTGCCTGGTTCGCGACTCGGCGAGATCCACCGGCTCGGCGCGATCTTCCTGGAAGCCGCACAACGCGTCGCTCAGCAGGTGCCTGGATTGCAGGTCGTCATCCCGGCCGCCAACAGCGCATGCCGCGATGCCATCGCGCGCCTGCTTGCCGACTCCCGATTGCCGATGGCAGATGCCAGGCTTCTCGACGGCGACGCACGCATCGCGATGACGGCCTCCGATGTCGTCCTGCTCGCTTCGGGTACGGCCACGCTGGAAGCGATGCTCGCCAAGCGCCCGATGGTGGTCGGCTACCGTATCGCCGCGACCACCCACGCCGTCGTCAAAGGCCTGGGCATGCTCAAGGTCGACCGTTACGCACTGCCGAACGTGTTGGCCGACGACGATGTCGTGCCGGAACTGATGCAGGACGACTGCACGCCCGAACGCCTTGCCGGCGCGGTCCTCGCCTGGCTGCGCGATCCGGCGGCGATGGCGGCGCTGGAGCCGCGCTTCACCGAGTTGCACCTGGCGCTGCGGCGCGACGCCTCCGCCAGTGCTGCCGAAGCCGTGGCCGATCTTGTATCGTCCACGCATGGCTGAACCGTCCGCACAGGCCGCGTCCGCAAGCGCCGTTCGCATCGCCGGCATCGACGAGGCCGGGCGCGGCCCGCTCGCAGGCCCGGTCGTGGTCGCGGCGGTGGTCTTCGACCCCGCGCAGCCGCGCATCAACGGGCTCGCCGATTCCAAGCAGTTGTGCGCCGCGCGCCGCGAATTCCTGTATGCGCGCATCGTCGAACGCGCCCTCGCCTGGCACGTCGTGTTCATCGACGTCGAGGAAATCGACCGCATCAACATCTACCACGCGACCCTGCTCGGCATGCGCCGCGCGCTGGAGGGCGTCGTGCAGGCGGCCGGCGGCGCGGAAGCCTGTCTCGCGCGTATCGACGGCAATGCCCTGCCGCGAGACCTGCCCTGCCCGGCCGAAGCCTGGATCGGCGGCGACGCGCGCGAACGTTCGATCATGGCGGCCTCGATCCTGGCCAAGGTCTCGCGCGACCGCTGGATGGTCGAGTTGCACGGCCAGCATCCGCAATACGGTTTCGACGGCCACAAGGGCTATTCCACACCCGAACACTTGGCGGCGTTGCGCGCGCATGGCCCCTGCCCACAGCACCGACGCAGTTTTGCGCCGGTATCGCGTGCTTTCAGTCAGGACTTGTTCCCGGCTTCAAATTCGCCAGCGGGCGACGCTTTGGCGGGCGAACGATGATGCCGCCGTTGAAGAGCAGGCCCGATGCAGCGCCGATCGCGGCGACGATGCACTCGTAGCGCGTCACCTCCGTGTGATCGCCGATCCTGATCCGGACGACCCGCTCCGACCATGACGACACCAGCACTTCACCCCCGGACGTGTCCGAAACGGTCTCGATGCGCGGAGGTGCAGCCTCGGGGCGGCAGGGTTTCCCTGCGGACTTGCCGCCCACCGGGAACAACGCTGACGTCCCCGCACCCCTGTCGTCATGACACGACGGACGACTCCGCTCGAGAGTGATGCTGAACGCGCGCGTTTCGTCGGCTGCGGTATGCCAGATGATTTCGTCGCCTGGCGCGACGAGCGCCAGCGCGATATCCATCGATGGCGTTCCGTCCTCTGCGAACGAAACCAAGATCGAACATCCCACCCGCGGCTCGACAGCGAGCCCCGGATCTACCGGATCGGCTGTCGTATTCGCGGTCTTGCGTTCACCGCTGTCCTTCGTCGTCATGTCGCACTCCCGGTTGATGCTCTATCCGTCGAGCGGGGGATCCTTTCGAACCGTCGCCTCTTTGATCTGGCCCTGCAGCGAAGCCTGCTTGAGAAAGGCATTGGTCTCGATCCGGTTATCCGGAATGCCTTCGTGGCGTGCCGATGCCACACGCTTCAGCGCTTCACTCTCGCTGCCGATGGCCATCAATGTCTGTGCGTTGTAAACCGCGACTTCCCCGCGTTCGGTACCCAAGGCTTCGGATCTGGCGACCAACTCGCGCGCCCGCGAGCGTTCGCCAAGATTGGCGCGGTACCAGCCGAGCGCTGCCAGCGCCTTGGCGTCGTCGGGCTTGATCTCGACATATCGCTGCGCCATTTCCGCCGCGCGCAAAAAAGGTTTGCGTGCCTGACCGGCAGTCGCCGGTTGCGCCAGCAGTGCTTCCCCGAGATAGCCCCAGATCAGGAAATCACCGGAATCCAGCGCGATGGCCTGGCGAAACAACTTCGCGGCCGCCGCGTAGTCCCCGGCCTGGTACTTGAGCGCGCCATAGTTGCTCAGCACGGCGTCGCTCGGCGCGATCTTGATCGATCGCTCGAACGCCTTGCCTGCCGCTGCATTGTTGCCGGCCGTGAGATAGAGCCCTCCGAGACTGCTCCACAGATCCGCGTCGTCAGGGCGCAGATTTGCCGCGCTGCGATAGGCCTCGATGGCTTCGGGCAGGTGTCCGGCGAGGTATTGCTGATAGCCGAGCTCGCCCTGGATCGAAGCATCGCTGGGTCGCAGCGCACGCGCACGCTCGAAGTAGTCGAGCGCCATGTCCTGCCTGCCCTGGGCAGCATGCGTCTTGGCCATGCCCACGTTGACGTCCGGCATCAGTGCGGAATCGCCTTCGACTTTGGCGTAGTACTCGATCGCCTTGCCCGGTTCGCCGCGAACCCGGTGCAGTTCAGCCAGTGCAAGATTGACCTCGCCCAGCCGCGGATTCATCTTTTCCGCACGCAGGCATGCCGCATGCGCACGGCCGAAGGCATCGGCGTTGCGCAAGGCCTCGAACCTCGACAGCTCCGAACGGCAGATGCCGATCTGCGCGCGCACGAACCCGCCGTCCGCCGCCAGCGCCTGGCTGAAGAAGCCGATGGCATGGTCCACTTCGCCGTCGCTGGCGGACAATCGCAGCTGCCGCAGCCCCTTGAGGTAGGCGTCGAAGGCCGCGACGTTCGTTGTCGGCGCCAGGCGTTTCGCCAGCACCTCGCGCCTGCCCGGCAGGACGCCCAG
>JACMKK010000071.1 GCA_014380115.1 Luteimonas sp.
CAAGGGCCAGGCCTGACGCACTGCGAGGAGTGCGACGTGGCCAACCCGGAAGCGCGGCGCAAGGCGGTACCGGGGGTGCGTCTGTGCGTGTCCTGCCAGGAAGCGCACGACGCCGAACAGGGCAACCCCGCCGGCTACAACCGGCGCGGAAGCAAGGACAGCCAGCTGCGTTGAGGCGGAGGTCCGGCGAGGGGGTTGTGGCGCGACGCATCGTTCACGATTCAGTGCCCGATCCTCATCGAATACCGCGCAGCGATCCTGCTGCGCCAAGCCATGGAAACACGACGCCATGCCTCTGCACATCGGTATCGTCGGCTGCTCCGCCGAGGGCGCCGCGCTTTGTTACCGGACCATTTGCGCGGAAGGCTCGCAATTGCTCGGTCCGCACGCGCATCCCGAAATCTCGATGCACACGCCTTCGCTCGCCGACTACGTAGCATGTCTTGATCGCGACGACTGGCAAGGCGTGGGTGAGCTGATGCTGGCCTCGGCCAACAAGCTGGCAAAGATCGGCGCCGACTTCCTGATTTGTCCGGACAACACCATCCACCAAGCGCTGCCTCGCATCGAATCGCGATTGCCGCTGCCGTGGCTGCATATCGCCGATGCCGTCGCGGTGGAAGCTGTCGCGCGTGGGTTCCGGCGCGTCGGCCTGACCGGAACGCGCTGGCTCGTCGACAGCGACGTCTATCCCGACAAACTCGCGGCACGCGGATTGGAATACATGCGTCCGGATAATGCCGAACGTGATGAAACCAGTCGCATCATCATGGACGAGCTCGTGTACGGCGTCTTCAAGCCCGAGGCGGTGGCCAGTTTCCAGCGGGTCATCGCGCGCATGAAGGACGAAGGCTGCGACGCCGTCGTCCTCGGCTGCACCGAAATCCCACTGATCATCGACGATGCGAATTCGCCGTTACCGACGCTCGATTCGACGCGCCTGCTCGCGCGGGCGGCGTTGCACCGTGCGGCCCAGGTGGCTGCCTCGCCGGCATGAGCGGATTTCACGGTCGCCACCGAGCGACAGCAGTCGCCGCGTCTCTGGCCTGATCCTGACCTGTGTCGCCTCCTGCTGCTGATGCCATGCAGCTATGCCGCTATGCGGCAATGCGGGCGGAAGCTGGCCGAAAACCTTCGCGTTCGCCGTTGGCCCATTCAGGTGACGCCGCGCGTCATTACGATCGGCCGCCTCGACAGTGCGGCCTCATTGGGAGGCGATTCTATGAAGAGTTCGATTCATGCGGGCCTGACAACGCTGGTTGTCGCCTTGGCCGTCATGCCGATGGCCGACATTTCGGCCGAGGAATATCACCAGAACGCAACCGGCGTGTGCCAAGGCAACTTGCCCGCATCCGACACGAACATTCGCAAACGGCCTACAGCCGTCAGGAACGAGGGGACCGGAAACTCCTTCGTCAATTGCTCGACCATGAATTTGTTAGAGAACGAAGTGACGGTCGCTGGCATCCGCTTGAACAATGCGGGTGCCACGCCCGCCACGATCAGCTGCACGATGGTCAACGGGCGCCAGTCCTTTGCTCCCGCCTTCTTCCCGAAATCGAGGGAATTCTTGGCTGGAGAGAGCGGCTTCATTGTTTGGACCGCGGCGGCCGACAATGGAGGGGTCAATTTCCAGGACCTCGTCAACTTCAGTTGTCTCCTGCTACCGCAGACCGATATCGAATATACAGCGGTCATCACGGCCGCCCCGCTCTGAAGTAACGCCATGTTCCGGGGCACGTCACGTGCCCCGGAACTGCATGTCCGGCAGGTTGCGTCGCGTGCTCGCTGGCTTGAATCGAGGCGGGCGATGTCGATCCGCTGCCATCTCACCGCAGACCCGCTCTGCTCGCCTCTGGGAAGCGATGCAGGCAAGCGTTGCGGAGGCGGTCGGTCCACGCCGCGGCCCGCGCTCGAGCGAGCATCCGCGAAATCGAAAGCGGACGAGCGCCGATCATGGAGGCGCTGCTAAGCAGGAAGCGTCAATTCGCCGGCTTCGGCACCACGGAAGGCTCCGATCAGCACTCAGATGCCGACTACGCGTGCCTGCGCCCGGCTTTTGTCGTGACTGTCTTCGTCGCGGGTGTGATCAGGCCCGCCCAGGTTCCGCGGTGGGATGGATGTGGTAGCTGCGCACTGCGCGCGCGCCGAGCACGATGAAAATCAACAACACCACGCCTTGCGCAATCGCGAACGGCGGGTCGGCCTGCGTCGGCGCGATCGCCTTGAGCACAGGGACCTTCAGGAACAGCTGCACCACCAGCACGAAGACATTGAGGTAAAGCGCCAGCACCGCGCCAACGACATAGATCCAGCGCCAGGCGCCGGCAAGCCGGTACTTGTAGAGCGCTGGAATCGTGACCGCCAGTACCAGCAGCGACACGATGCCGACGCCATGCGACGGCATGAAGCGGACGAACGGAAAGAAGAACCCGGTGACGCTGGTGGCGACGGTGGTGATCAGGAAGATCGCGGTCCAGCCGGGAAGCCTCCGCGAGGCGAGCAATCCCTGCAGCAACACGACCAGTCCGGACGCGATGGCCACGAGGCTGATGGCGACGTGGAAGAACGTAAAAGGCGTCATTCCAAGAATCATTTCCGTCCCCCCCAGGGCGTTGGCCAGTCGATACTGATCCGAACACCAGTTGGAGGCAACTGGCGCTCGCTAGGAGTGCTGGAAGCGGGAATCCGGCCGAGCACGCCGCTTTGCTCCTTCCCCGCTTGCGGGGAAGGCTGGGATGGGGCGCGAGGAGCGAGCGTTTGAGATTGTGTGAAGAGCCGAGCCCTCACCCCAACCCTCGCCCGTAAACGGGAGAGGGGGCGCGCGGTCACCGAATCGCCGCGGTCAGCCTAGTAACTGCAAGCCCAGAATCACCGCCAGCACGCTGGCCAGGATGGCGGCGTGGCCGTCGTTGTCGCGCCTGCCATAGCGGTAGTCGTCGCGATAGCCATCGTCGTAACCACGCTGGAAACCCTGGCGGAAGTAGTAGTTGTATTCGTCCTGGTCGATGTAATAGCCGTTGTAGCCGTAGTTGGCGTCCTGGTAGGCGTAACTGTTGCGATAGTCGTAACGCCAGTCGTCCCCGCGATCGGCGCGGCCTGCGCGCAGCCCTTCCTGATAGCCGTAATTGACGGCCTGGCGCATCAGGTCGGCGCCATAGCGGTTGGTTTCGTAGTAGCGGCCGCCGTAGGAATAGCGATAGCTGGCTGGCGTGTAATAGAAGGGGTCGTTGTAGTAGTCGTAACGGCGCGCATTCCATCTCGCCTGCTGCGAACGCAGGCGCTGGTAATACTGCTGCTGGTAGCGGTACTGCTCCATACGCCGCTGCTGTTGCAGGGCGCGGGCGCGCTGCTCGGAGAGGTCGCGCTGTTGGGCCTGGTTGCGCCGGTAGCGCTCGGCCTGCTGGCGCTGTTCGCGGATCAGGCGCTCCTGTTGTTCGCGGTCGAGGCGCTGGCGCTGCTGCTGGCGGTGGCCGTCGATGCGATCTGCAGGCAGGTCAGGACTGGCGATGCGCGGGCCGCGGCGCTGCTGCTCCTGACGCTGGGCAGCCTCGCGCTGCGCTTCGGTTTGCCGGCGCAATGCGCTTCGTTGATCGTCGCTGCGGCGGTCGACCCGTTGCCGTTCGGCTTGCTGCCGTTCCACCGCGATGCGCTGCCCTTGCTGGCGCTCTTCGGCCTGCTGGCGCACGGCACGTTGCCGTTCTTCGTTGCGGCGGCCGGCCTGCTGCTGTTCGACCTGCTGTCGTTGGGCCTGCTGTCGTTCGACCTGCTGTCGTTCGACCTGTTGCCGCTGCGCTTGCATCCGCTGGCTTTGCTGACGGACTTCGTTCTGCTGGCGCAGGGCGCGTTGCTGTTCGCTTTGGCGATGCTCTGCCTGTTGTCGTTGCGCCTGCTCTTGCCCGGCCTGCTGACGTTCGGCCTGCTGCCGCTGCGCTTGCATGCGCTGGCCCTGCTGGCGGGCCTCGGCCTGCTGGCGCATGGCGCGTTGTTGCTCGTTGTTGCGACGCTCTGCCTGCTGTTGCTGGGCCTGCTGCCGCTCGGCCTGCATGCGCTGGCTCTGCTGGCGGGCAGCGGCCTGTTCGCGCGTGGCTTGCTGCTGATCGTTGTTGCTACGCGCAGCCTGCTGACGTTGCGCATCTCGGCTTGCTTCGGCCTGCTGGCGGCGCTGGTCGGCCTTGTTCTGGTCCTGCTCGTTCTGCGCGGCGCGATCACGCGGGTTTTCGCGCGCGCTCGCGCTCTGGGCGAGGCCCAACGCCAGCGCAAAGCCGAGTGCGACTGACCACAGGGATTGCAGGCGGGAGAGGGAATACATGTCGATACCTTCGTCGGCATACCGACGCTTCGTTGTCCTGATGCGTACTTAGCGGTGTGGCCTCTGAATGTGCTCTGAGGGCGCCAGCGCCGTTCAGCGGCCGGCTGGTTTCGCGTTATGAAACGCGAAAGGATCGATTGGACATCGGTTTCACCTCCTCGTAACCGGACTCGCAGTGCAAGCGTTTTCAGGTTCGGCATGGCAAGCTCGATCGCCTCTGCCATCGCTGCTTTGCAGTGCTGCCATCGGAGATATGCTGGCGGCTCCCGAGACAGGACATCTGGCCATGGCGCGACCGAACTACATCGAGCTTCCGGCGCCCGATATCGAAGCGGCGAAACTCTTTTACGGAACCGCCTTCGGCTGGCAGCTGACGGACTTCGGTCCTACCTATTCCGCCACGACCACAGGCGATGTCGACATCGGCCTGCAAGGCGATGCCAACGACGCGCCGCGCGCGCCGCTCGTCGTCATCGAGGTCGACGACCTGGAGGCGGCGCTGGCCGCGGTCGAGGCGGCAGGCGGTGCCGTTGTGCGGCCGATCTTCTCGTTCCCAGGCGGGCGCCGGTTCCAGTTCCTCGATCCCAACGGCAACGAGTTGGCGGTGCATACGCCGGCCTGAGCGGACTCGCAGGGAACA
>JACMKK010000486.1 GCA_014380115.1 Luteimonas sp.
AGCCGCAAGATCGGCATCGCCACCGCAGTACCTGCAACGCATCACGGTTGATCAATCACGAGAATTCTCTACATCGCTCGGCCCGTGCCGAGAGTAGGAAAGACTTCTTGGAGATACCGAATGAGTGCCAATCGCAGATCCAACCAGACGAAGCAGAACCCCCTGTCCCGTGCCGGCTCAACCAACCCCAGCAGTACAAGCCGAGCACACTTCGACACCATCATCGTTGGCGGCGGATCCGCGGGCGCGGTGCTGGCTAACCGATTGAGCGCTGACCCGTCTCGCCGGGTACTGTTGATCGAAGCGGGCAAAGCCTATCCGCCAGGTGCCTACCCCGACCCGGTTCGGCGCCAAAACCTGCTGGGAGGCGACCCACCACACGACTGGGGTTTCCAGAGCGAGCCTGGTGTGCTGGGCAGAAGCCTGCGGCTCACTGTGGCAAGGTGTTGGGCGGCTCGTCCGCCATCAACGGCGCGGTTGCCATGCGACTGCCGAAAGCCAATCACGCTCAGTGGGCCGAGGCACACGACCTCAGCGCCCTGGGTTGGCAGTCACAGGCGTTCTATCGTTCCCTTGAGCGAACATCCGGTGCGGGAGGCGAAGGCCACGACGGCCCCTTTCCCATTCACCAGCTTGGCAATGGCGAAGTCTCCGAAAGCATCGGGACTTCATTGCCTCGGCCCTTGCTGCCGGACACCAAAGAACAGCGGGCTTCTCAACCGGTGAGCCCCTGGGTGTCGGCCCGTACGTGATGAACACCTGCATGGGGTGCGGCTCGACACGGGAATGGCCCTGTTGAGCGACGCGGTAAGAGCGCGGGCAAATCTGACCATTCGAAGCCGTACGCCTCGCCCACCGGTGTGAGCCCAAGCGCTCTCCGTCCGCTGATTTTTCCCTTAGTTTCATACAAAGGATTTGCACATGTCCAATACTGCAGCAGCCGCGCAGGCGCCCATTGCGCTGAACTGGATCAATGGTGAATGGGCCGGATCTGGGGCCGTCCGCACCTCGTACAACCCGGCAACGTCCGACGTGATCGGCACCTATGCGGATGGCGGACGCGAAGCGGCCTCGGCAAGCATTGCCGCGGCGACGCGGGCGTTCAAGACCACCGCCTGGGCACGCGATCGGCACCTGCGGGCACGGGTACTGGAGCAGCTTGCGGACTCCTTTGATCGCCACCGCGAAGAACTCACCCGCATCCTTTACACCGAGAACGGCAAGATCCAGCGCGACGCCAACTTCGAGGTCGGTCTGTGTGCACCGACGCTTCGGTACTTCGCCGGCGTTGCACGCACCGAAGCCGGGCGTCTGGTCGAGCCCGCGCCGGGCAGGCTCGCAATGATCGTGCGCCAGCCCAAGGGCGTCGCTTGCATCATCACGCCCTGGAATTCCCCCATGGTCCTGATGGTGCGCTCACTCGCGCCTGCACTGGCGGCCGGTTGCAGCACCATCGTCAAGATGCCGGGGCAGACGGCCCAGATCAACTCGATGCTGGCCCGGGTCATGGCCGATGTTGCGGAGTTACCCCGAGGTGTGATCAACCTCTTCACCGATGAAAGTGGTGATGGTGCCAAGCTGCTCGTGGCGTCGCCGGACGTGCCGGTCATCAGCTTCACAGGCAGCACTGCCACAGGCAAGGCGATCGCAGCGGACTCTGCCCCAAACCTCAAACGGCTGGGACTCGAACTCGGCGGCAAGACGCCGTCCATCGTCTTCAATGACGCGGACCTCGATCTGGCCATCCCCGTGCTGGAAGCGGCATTGACCAAGTTTGCAGGACAGTTCTGCATCACTGGATCTCGCCTGCTCGTGCAAAACGGCATCGCCGACGAGTTTCGGGTCAGGTATGCAGAACGGCTGCGCGCGGTGAGGGTCGGACCCGCCGCCGACCCGTCGAGCGAGATGGGTCCCATGATCGACAAAGCGAACGTCGAGCGCGTCGAGAAGGTTGTGGTGCGCGCAGTCGCCGATGGAGCCGAGGTCGTGGTTCGAGGCGGGCCGATCACCGAGGGCCCTTTGGCCAAAGGCGCGTTCTTCCGCCCCACGTTCCTGGAAGTTTCGGATTCCGCGATGGACATCGTCCAGAAAGAGACCTTCGGACCGGTCGTGACGATGCAACGTTTCGAGACCGAGCAGGACGCCGTCGCGCTGGCCAACGACAGTGACTTCGGCCTGGGGGCGAGCATCTGGACACGCGATGTCGCCAGGGCCTTGCGTATCGCGCCTGAAGTAGAAGCCGGCATCGTCTGGATCAACGATTGGGCAACGCTTGGGCCGGACATCGAAGAAGGCGGCGTCAAGCACTCGGGGCTCGGGCGCTTGAACGGTGCTTCTGCCATCGATGACTTCACCGAGAAGAAGACGATCTGCCTGAGTCCGGGGCTGATGCAGGTTTGATCAGCCGGCCTCTGCGCCGCCAACGTTCTCCCGTTCATTTCTCCACCGGCGCTCCGTTTAAACGGTGGCGCATCACTTGGAGCTTCGCATGCGCATCGCGCACTTTCTTTGGCTCCTGATCGCTTCGCTCGTGGGATGCGCCAGCTTGCCCGCCAACGAGCCGAAGAACAGGCCGGTTTCCGCGCTCACATCCCAGGGGCAGGAACGTCAAGCGGCGTCAGAGAATGTCGTGGCGTTGAGCTTTTCAGGCGGTGGGCTGCGCGCTGCGGCGTTCGCTTTCGGGGTCCTGGAAGGGCTGCGAGAGCAGCAATCCTCGGGTGACCGCACGTTGCTCGACGAGGTGAGGTTCGTCTCCAGCGTGTCCGGCGGCTCGCTGACCGCTGCCTATCTGGGCCTGCGGGGTTCCGAAGGCATGCAGAACTTCAGGTCCGAAGTGTTGTTCCGCAATGGTGAGGCAGGCCTGCGTCTGAGCCTGCTTAACTTGAACAACCTTTATCGGCTCTGGATGGGGGGAATCAACGACCGCAGCGATTTCTCATCCTGGCTGGAGAAGGATGTCTTCAAGGGCGCGACATTCGCGGAGATGTCGGGAAGCTTGAAGCCCGAGATCTGGATCGCTGCTACCAACCTGCAGTATCGGGTGGCTTTCCCTTTCCACCAACGAGCGTTCGACGCGCTGTGCAGCGACCTCGCGAGTTACCCCGTCTCTGAAGCGGTGGCCGCTTCGATGGCTGTACCGCTGCTGTTTGCCCCTGTCGTGCTGCAGCGATTCCCTGAAGCCTGCGAAGTGGACATCCCACCCGGTCTGCAAGCCCCACAGAGCAACGAGGACGACGACCAGTATCGGCTGCGTAAAGCGTTGGCACGGTTCCATCGCGACCTAGCGCAGCCCGACACCGGACGCTACTTGAAGCTGGTCGACGGCGGGTTGACGGACAACCTGGGGCTGGTTTCCGTCCTGCAAACGCGACTGCTCCTCAACACTCCCTACGGACCCATCCCGATGAAGGATGCGTTGACCATGAAGCGACTCCTGTTCGTGGTGGTGGATGCGGGTCAAGCCGGCAGCGGAAACTGGGGCAAGGAGCTGGCCGGACCCTCGGCTATTGCGGTTGCCGAAGGTGCCATCGATACCGCCATCGAGAGCACGGTGCGCATGAGCTACGCCGGATTCAAGGCGTTGGTTCGCGACTGGGAGCGTGATGTCATCAGCTTCCGCTGCGGACTGAGCCAAGAGCACCAGGCAGCACTCAAGGATTCCCATGCGGGCTGGCGCTGTGACGACGTGACGTTCGCCATCACGCAAATCAGTTTCGCGCATCTTCCTGAAGACGATGAGCGTGCCTTGAACGCCATCCCGACCCGGCTCTCGTTGCCGGCAGATCAGATCGACAGGCTGATCACATCGGCCAAGAGAGTCGTCGGGACCGATCCACGGATCCGAAGCTTCGCCCGTTCCACACGCCCAGGTCAACCGCCATGAAACCGTGTGCCGAAACGGCTGCTACGGAAAGCGCGCAGCAAGGCCGCTCCAAGCTTCTTCTCGC
>JACMKK010000487.1 GCA_014380115.1 Luteimonas sp.
ATGGATACAGCGCTTCGCGGGGCAACGGCGTGTCGAGTAGCGCGTTCGCGGCAACGAGCGCCGCCACGCACGACGCCGCCGAGCCACCGAGACCGGAACCCAGCGGGATACCCTTCTCCAGCTCGAGTTCGAAGCCATGCGAGAGACCCAAATCCTTGCGCAGGGACAGCAAGGCCTGTCCTGCGGTGTTCTGTTCGGCGGCCAGCGGCAAGGACGAAGCGCCCGTGGCCTCGCCCCGGATCGACACGATGCGCACGACCGGCTCGTCGATGCGCCGAACCACGGCGATATCGTGTGGCCCGGCGATGCTGTGACCAAGCAGATCGAAGCCGACGCCGATGTTGCCGACACTGGCCGGCGCGAACGCGCGCACGGGTTCGCGATCTTCACTCACGTGGCAGCTTCCGTGGCGGCGACCGGAGCGCCGATCTGCGCGCCGAGCGCCTGCGCGATCGTCAGCATGTCGCCGAACACGCCCGCGGCGGTCACTTGCGGTCCGGCGCCCGGTCCCTGCACCACCAGCGTGTTCTCCGAATAGCGTTCGCTGCGAAATTGCACCAGGTTGTCGGTCAGGCGCGTATGCCGGCAGGCGTGTTCCGCAGGCAGGCCGACCACGCCGACATGCGCACTGCCGTCGCGTTCCAATCGTGCGATATGGCGCAGGCCCAGGCCTTGCCCGGTCGCGGCCGCCCATCGTGCCTGCATCGGTGCGTCGAGTTCTTCGAGACGGGCGAGGAAGTCCTCGCGACTAACTTGTTGCAGTTCGACCGGCACCAGGCTCTCCACGATCACATCCTCGACCGACAACGCGCGCCCGGCCTCGCGCGCGAGGATCACCAGCTTGCGCGCGACGTCGAGTCCCGACAGATCATCGCGCGGATCGGGCTCGGTATAGCCCAGCGCCTGCGCCTCGCGCACCAGCGTCGAGAACGGCTGGCTGCCGTCGAAGCGGTTGAACAGCCAAGCCAACGTGCCTGACAGCATGCCATCGATGCCGTGCAGGTCGTCGCCGGTGTCGAGCAGGCTGCGCAGCGTGAGGATCACCGGCAGGCCGGCGCCGACGGTCGCCTCGTACAGGAAACGTCCACCGCCCTGGCGTTGCGCCTCGCGGATCGCGGCATAGCGCGTCCAGTCGCCGCTGCCGGCATGCTTGTTGGGCGTCACCACGTGGATGCCGGCGGCGAGCCATTGCGGATACTTCGCCGCGACCGCATCGCTGGCGCTGCAGTCGACGATCAGCGCATGCGGCAGGTGTTCGGCGCGGATGTGCGCGGCGAAGGCATCGAGGTCGGCGGATTGCGCGGCGGTTCCCTGCAGCGATCCGATCGCACTGCCGGGATCGAGGCCGGTTTCGGACAGCACCATCCTTCTGCTGTCGCTGATGCCGCGGATGCGCAGGTCGAGCCGCGATTGGGAGCGTAGCCGCGGCAAGGTCGCGGTCAGTTGCGACAGCAATGCGCGGCCGACTTGGCCTGGGCCGATGATGCCGACCGATAGGTATTGCGGCGACAGCCAGAAGGCAGAGTGCGCCGCGCGCAGCGCGCGCGTGGCATCTGCGCTCGCGATCGCCACCGAAATGTTGCGTTCGCTCGCGCCCTGCGCGATCGCGCGCACGTTGACGCGCGCCTGCGCCAGGCCG
>JACMKK010000488.1 GCA_014380115.1 Luteimonas sp.
GGTGGGACCGCCGCCGACGATGGCGAAAGTCAGCAAGGCACGGCGCTTTTCAGGATCGTCCTCGAGTTCGGCCTTCTCGAACGCGGACAGGATGCGGCGGCGGATGCGTAATGCGTCGTCGAGCGTCTTCAATCCCGGGGCATGCGGTGCCCAGTCGTCGTGTCCGAAATAGGCATGCGTCGCGCCGGTGGCGAGCAGCAGGTAGTCGTAGCCGATCGCACCAGCGTCGCGTAGACGAAGCGCCCGCGCGTCGGTGTCGATGGCGACGGCCTCGTCCATCAGGACGGTGACATTGGCCTGCCCGCGCAGGATGTGGCGCAGCGGCGCGGCGATGTCGGGCGCGGACAAACCTGCGGTCGCGACCTGGTACAGCAGCGGCTGGAACAGGTGATGGTTGCCGCGGTCGACCAGGGTGATGCGCACAGGCGCCGAAGCCAGGGCGCGCGTCGCCCACAGGCCGCCGAAGCCGCCGCCGACGACCACGAGGTGCGGGCGGGTATCGGGCAACTGTTCGCCGGAACTCATGCCATGGCCTCCTGCACGTCGCGGTCGATGCGCGAGGTGCGCCGCGTATCGGGCATGAACACGTACACCGCCAGCGAGCATGCGATGCAGGCGGTGACGTACCAGTAGAAGCCGCTCTCGTGGCCGCTCTCCTTGAACCAGAGCGCGATGTATTCCGCGGTGCCGCCGAAGATCGCCACCGTCAGCGCATACGGCAGGCCGACACCGAGGGCGCGCACCTCGACCGGGAACAACTCCGCCTTGACCACCGCGTTGATCGCGGTGTATCCGCTGACGATCGTCAGCGCGGCCAGGATCAGCCAGAACGCCTGCGTAGCGCTGCTGACCGACTGCAGCTGGCCGAGGATCGGTACGGTCAGCAGCGTGCCGAGTACGCCGAACGCGATCAGCACCGGGCGTCGTCCGATGCGATCGGAGAGCGCGCCGACCAGCGGCTGCATCAGCATGTACAGGAACAGCGTCGATGCATTGATGAGGCTGGCCGTATGCGTCTCCATGCCGGCGCTGTTGACCAGGAATTTATGCATGTACGTGGTGTAGGTATAGAACGCCAGCGTGCCGCCCATGGTCAGGCCGATCACCGTGAGCACCGCGCGTGGATGCTGCAGCAGCGCGCGCAAGCTGCCTTCGCCGCGCTTCGCCGCGCCTGTGGCCGTGTCCTGGTGGCGCTTGAAGGCTTCGGTTTCCTCCATGTTGCGCCGCAGCCACAGCGCGGTGACTGCGGCCAGCGCGCCGATCGCGAACGGGATGCGCCAGCCCCATTCCCGCAGCTGCTCGTCGCTGAGGAACACGCGCTGCAATGCGATCAGCACCGCCAGCGCGAGCAGGTGGCCCATCACCAGCGTCACGTACTGGAAGCTCGACCAGAAGCCGCGGTGTTCGCGCGTCGCCATCTCGCTGAGGTAGGTCGCCGACGTGCCGTATTCGCCGCCGACGCTGAGCCCCTGCAGCAATCGTGCCAGCACCAGCAGCACCGGCGCGGCGATGCCGATCGTGGCGTAGCCGGGCGTGAACGTGATGATCAGCGAGCCGCCGCACATCATCAGCACCGACA
>JACMKK010000489.1 GCA_014380115.1 Luteimonas sp.
TCGCTGTCCGCGCATGTGGTCGGCGAAAGCTTCAGCGGCTCGCTCAGTGCGCCGGGCGCACGCATCAACAAGACCAAGTACGGCCCGGGCTCGGATTTCGATCACCGCTATGGCAGTGGCAGTGCGGAGATCCGGATCGAGACGTTTTCGGGCGATGGGGAGCTGATTCTCAATTGAGATCGCCTCCTCTCTTGAGATTTGCTCCTCCCCCTGCGAATGCAGGGGGAGGTTGGGAGGGGGTGCAGCAGGCGCCGACCATCTTCATGAAAAGCCGACACCCCTCCCCAACCCTCCCCTCCATTCGGAGGGGAGGGAGCTAAGCGAGCGAAAACGCATCCCCGTCCAGCATCGCCGGAAACCGCTCGCGATGCGCGGCCAGTTCCGCTGCCTGCAGCGTGGTCGTCGCGACCACTTCCTCGTCGGTGCATTCGCTCACCGGGTGGCCGAGAAAATCGATCACGGCGCTGTCGCCGGCGTAATGCAGGCCGTTGCCGTCTTCGCCGACGCGGTTCAAGCCGGCGACATAGCACAGGTTCTCGATCGCACGCGCGCGCAGCAGCGTCTTCCATGGCCAGGCACGCGCCGCCGGCCAGTTGGCGACATACAGCAGCAGGTCGTAATCCAGCTGCCCCTTGCGCTCGACGTCGTAGCGGTTGCGTGAATACACCGGGAAGCGCAGGTCGTAGCAGACCAGCGGGCAGATGCGCCAGCCCTTCCATTCCACGGTCAGGCGCTCGTTGCCGGCGGCATAGCGCTCGTGTTCCTTCGCGTAGCGGAATAGATGGCGCTTGTCGTAGTGCTTGAGGCCGCCGTCGGGGGTGGCCCACAGCAACCGATTGAACACGCCTTGTTCGGTGCGCAGCTGCACGCTGCCGGTCACCGCGGCGTCGAGCTTGCGCGCCTGTTCGCGCATCCAGGCGACGGTCGGGCCGTCCATGGTCTCGGCGTCGGCGATGGCCTCGTTGCTGAAACCGCTGGTGAAGGTCTCCGGCAGCAGCACCAGGTCGGTCGTGCCGTGCAGCGGTGCGATCAGGTCGCCGTAGTACTCGCGATTGCCGGCGGGATCGTGCCAGAGGGTGGCGCCTTGGACGAGGGAGATGCGGAGGTTGTTCATCAGTTAGCTATTGTCCTTGTCATCCCGATTTTGTCCTTGTCATCCCGCGCGTAGCGAGGGACGACAATATCGCTAGAGCTTTTGCAGTCGCTCGATCGCGGCGTCCAGCGTCGCCTCGTTCTTCGCAAAGCATAGCCGCGCCAACTGCTGCCCACCCGGCGGCGTTTCGTAGAATGGCGACAGCGGGATCGCCGCGACACCTTTCTCGATCGTCAGCCAGCGACAGAACGCGGCATCGTCGAGATCGCTGACCGCGGAATAGTCGACCAGCTGGAAGTAGCCGCCCGGCACCGCCAGCGGCTGCAGCTTGGTCGTCAGCAACTGCTCGCGGAAACGATCGCGCTTGGCCTGGTAGAACGCTCCAAGTTGCTCGTAGTGCTCCGGCTCGGCCTCCAGCATCGCGGCGAACGCGTGCTGGGCCGGGGCAAACGTGCAGAACACGTTGTATTGGTGCACTTTGCGGAACTCCGCGCTGATCGGCGGCGGCGCGATGCAATAGCCGACCTTCCAGCCGGTGCAGTGGTAGGTCTTGCCGAAACTCGAGATCACGAACGCGCGTTCGCGCAGTTCCGGGTAGCGCAGCACCGATTCGTGGCGGGCGCCGTCGAACACGATGTGCTCGTAGACCTCGTCGGACAGCAGCACGATGTCGGTGTCGCGCAACAGTTCGGCCACCGCGCGCATGTCCGCGGCCGA
>JACMKK010000490.1 GCA_014380115.1 Luteimonas sp.
ACGCGAAATACCACGCTGATCCTCGGACCGACCGCCTCGCGCGTCTTGGGGATGCCGTGTTCGTAGTGATGCTGCGAGGCATGGCTCATCAGCAGCAGGCTGCCGGGCTCGAGCGGTACGCGCCGCGTGGTCCGCGGCGGTTGCTTGTCGCGGATGTCCATGCGCCGCGTGGCGCCGAGCGAAAGCAAGGCGATCGGATGGCCGGTGGCCAAGCTGTGCAGCTTGTCGTTGTGCGGAGCGACGCTGTCGCGGCCGTCGCGATAGAAATTGAGGCCGACATGCGTGAAGGGTGCATCGACGTAACTGCGGATGCAGTCGCACGCCTCGCGCAGGACCGGCGGCAGCCCGGGGTCGGCGAGCGCGAAGCCGGCCGTCAGGCGCGGCACGTCGACGATGCGGTCGTACATGGGGCGTCGCTCGGATGTCCAGGCGAGCGAGTCGCGCAACGCCTCGAACCAGCGATGCGCGCGCATCGGGTCGACGATGGCGGGAACGTACTGCACGCCGCACTCGGCATCGGCGATCAGCACTTCCGGAACGGCGGCGAACAGGGACAGCGCTTGCGGCATGGGGGAATGATGCGGCGTCGGCGTCTCACAGGCTGCGCCGCGCGCCAGGTGAACTCAGGATCGTGAACGAGTCCTTACGACGACGTCGCCACCAGCAGGCTGCAGCAGGTCAGCGCGCCTTCGGCTTTCTGCAGCTCGGAGACATCCAGCGTAGCCACGACGATGCCCGCCTCGGCCAGCCGCTGCTGCGTGCGCGGGAAGCATTGTGGATGCAGGACGCTGGCCCCGGTGCCCTGGCCGATGCGTAGTGCATTGGCCGCGTGGGGCTCGTCCGGATCGACTTCGACCAGACGGTAGCCGGCAAAGACCTCGGCATCCACCCATTGCGGATTGATCAGCAGGATGTCGTCGGCGACCTGGGTCACGGCCGACTTCAGGTGCAGGCAGTCGCGCGTGACCACGGCCTGCACGGTGTAGCCGAACCCGGAGACCAGTTCGCGCAGCTGCGCGATGCCGGCCGCGTTGCTGCGCGCCGAGGCGCCGACGAAGATCGCGCGCCCGATCCTCAGCACGTCGCCCCCATCCAGCGTGCCCGGCGCCTCGATCGCGCGAAGATCGCGGAACGCGCCGAGCATCGTCGCGACGGAAGCTCCCTCGCCGCGACGCGATGCCGCACCGGGGCGCGTGAGCACGGCCACCTCGTCCAGCACCACGGCCACGTCCTCGACGAACACTGCATCGGGATGCGCTTCCAGTGCCGGCAGCGCGATCACCCGGCAGCCGGACACCTCCAGCAATGCGCGGTAGCCCTCGTGCTGTTGCCTGGCCAGGCCGATATCGATCGGCGTGCGCGACACGTACGAGAGTTCGCAGTCGGCGAGGCTGCTGCTGATGTCGCGGGTGATGGCGGTCCACATGCCATGCATCTTGCCGCAAAACCCGTCGTCCCGAGCACAGCGAGGGACCTGTTGTGCTCGGCGCTGCAAGGCGAACAGCAGATCCCTCGCTGCGCTCGGGATGACAAGTGCTTCTCAGGTGTTTCCGGGGTGCTCCTTCCGTCGAGTACCGCGCTAAAACACGGCCCGCCAGCCGCAGCCCCCTACAATGGCGCACGTTTTTCGAGGGCAAGGCTTCCCATGGCGCTCAAGTCGACCGTTTTCCGCGCCGAACTGCAGGTCAGCGACATGGACCGCAACTACTACGGCACCCACGCCCTGACGCTGGCGCGGCATCCGTCGGAGACCGACGAGCGCCTGATGGTGCGGCTGCTGGCGTTCGCGCTGTACGCCGACGACCAGCTCGAGTTCGGACGCGGACTGTCCAGCGACGACGAGCCCGACCTGTGGCGCAAGTCGCTGACCGGCGAGATCGAGCTGTGGATCGACCTCGGCCAGCCGGAGGAGTCGCGCATCCGCAAGGCCTGCGGGCGCGCACGACAGGTGGTGATCGTGAATTACGGCGGCCGCAGTTCCGACATCTGGTGGGACAAGGTCGGCGCCGGCCTGGCGCGTTCGGACAACCTGACCGTCATCGATATCGCCAGCGAGACCGTCGATGCCCTCGCCGCGCTCGCCGACCGCGGCATGCGCTTGCAATGCATGGTGCAGGACGGCCAGGTCGAACTGTATGGCGAAGGCGCCAGCGTGGCGATCGACAAGCGCGTGCGCATGGCGCCTGCGGACGCGGCCTGAAGCGTGCCGGAGCAACCGACGACCCGCTATGACGTGGTGGTGGTGGGGGGCGGAGCCGCCGGCCTGATGTGCGCACTCACGGCCGGCCAGCGCGGACGCCGCGTGCTGGTCATCGAGAGCGCCAACCGCGTCGGCAAGAAGATCCTGATGTCCGGCGGCGGGCGCTGCAATTTCACCAATACCGGCACGACGCCGGCGAATTTCCTGTCGGCCAATCCGCACTTCTGCAAGTCGGCGCTGGCACGCTACACGCCGGCGGACTTCATCGCCATGGTCGAGCGCCACGGCATCGCGTACCACGAGAAGGAACTCGGCCAGCTGTTCTGCGACGAGTCCTCGAAACTGATCGTGAAGATGCTGCTCGAGGAATGCGCGGCGTCTGGCGTGCGCGTCGAGACCAGTTGCAGCATCGAACGCGTGACCCAGGAAGACGACGGATTTACGGCCGTCACCGCGCGCGGGACCTTTGCTGCACCGTCGTTCGTGGTCGCCAGCGGCGGTCTGTCGATCCCGAGCATGGGCGCCAGCGGCTTCGGCTACGAACTGGCTCGCCAGTTCGGCCACGCCGTGCTGCCGACGCGCGCCGGCCTGGTGCCGCTGACGCTCACCGGCACGCATTCCGAGCGCCTGCAGGACCTGAGCGGCGTGTCGCTGCCAGTGGAGGCGACGTGCAACCGCCAGAGCTTCCGCAATTTCATGCTGGTCACGCATCGCGGCTTGAGCGGTCCGTCGATCCTGCAGATCTCCTCGTACTGGCAACCCGGCGATGCGCTGCAGCTGGACCTGCTACCCGAGCGCGACGCCTATGACTACTTGCGCGAACAGCAGACGGCGCGCCCGGCGGCGGAACTGCGTAGCGTGCTCGGCGAGGTCCTGCCGAAGCGTTTCGCGCAACGACTGTGCGAGGTATGGCTGCCAAGCAAGCCGATGCGCCAGTACAACGAGCCCGAACTGCGCGCGACCGCCGCGACGCTGCAGCAGTGGCCGGTGGTCGCAAGCGGCACCGAGGGCTATCGCACGGCAGAGGTCACGCTGGGCGGGGTCGACACCCGCGAACTGTCGTCGAGCACGATGCAGAGCGCGCGCGTGCCGGGCCTGTACTTCATCGGCGAGGTCGTCGACGTCACCGGCTGGCTCGGTGGCTACAATTTCCAGTGGGCCTGGGCGTCGGGCCGCGCGGCGGGTGAAGTCGCGTGAACGCACCCTGCCCCTTTTCGATCCCTCAATCTTCGGTAACCACGCAATGAACGTTCCACCCGACCAAGACAAGCGCATGGCCATCATCGGCGGCGGCCCCGCCGGGCTGATGGCGGCCGAGGTCGCCTGCGCGGCCGGCATTGCCGTGGACCTGTACGAGAGCAAAGGCTCGGTCGGACGCAAGTTCCTGATCGCGGGCAAGGGCGGTCTCAACCTCACGCATTCGGAACCCAAACCCGCCTTCGTGCAGCGCTACCGCGAACGCATGCTCGAGGTCGCCGGCTGGCTGCGCGATTTCGATGCGGACGATCTGCGCGAATGGGCGCTCGGACTCGGCGTCGAAACCTTCGTCGGCAGTTCCGGCCGCGTCTTCCCGATCGACCTCAAGGCCGCGCCGCTGCTGCGTGGCTGGGTGCGGCGCCTGCGCGAGCAAGGCGTACGTTTCCACGTGCAGCATCGCTGGAGCGGCTGGCACGACGACGGCGCGCTGCGCTTCGCCACGCCCGGCGGCGACGTGCACGTACATGCCGACACCGTGGTGCTCGCGCTTGGCGGCGGCAGCTGGCCGCAGCTCGGTTCCGATGGCGCCTGGCAGTCGCTGCTGCAGGCGCGCGGGGTCGACGTGCGGCCCTTGCTGTCGTCGAACTGCGGTTTCGACATCGGCTGGAGCGACTACTTCGCAGACGAACACGCCGGTGCCCCGCTCAAGCCGGTGGTGGCGCACTGGCGCGACGTCGACGGCGAGGCGAAGTTCCAGCAGGGCGAATGCGTGGTCAGCGCGACCGGCATCGAAGGCAGCCTGGTGTACGCGATGTCCGCCGCGCTGCGCGACACGCTCGCGCGCGACGGCACCGCCACGATGCACCTGGACCTGCTGCCCGACCACGATCCGGCGCGCGTACGCGAGGCGCTGGCCAAGCCGCGCGGGCGCCGCAGCTTCAGCGAACACCTGCGCCGGCAACTGGGGTTGGTCGGTGTCAAGGCCGCGCTCGTGCACGAAGTGCTGGACAAGACGCAGCTCGACGATGCCGCCGTGCTCGCGCATGCGATCAAGCGATTGCCGCTGGTGTTGAAGCGCGCGCGACCGGTCGCCGAAGCGATCAGCAGCGCCGGTGGTGTGCGGCTGGAGGCGATGAATACGGCGCTGATGCTGAGTGCGCTGCCTGGCGTGTTCTGTGCCGGCGAGATGCTCGATTGGGAGGCACCGACGGGTGGTTACCTGCTGACCGCGTGTTTCGCGAGTGGTCGGCGTGCGGGTATGGGGGCGGTGGGGTGGTTGGAGTCGGATCATCGCGGCGGTGACCACGAGCCCTCGGCCGACGTCTAGATCCGTAGCGTGCGCTGTGCGCACGACGTCGGATTGCGCGCGCCTACGGTTGCGCGTGCGCGCAGCGCACGCTACGGATTCGAGTCTTCGCGAAGAGCAAATCCCCCGTCGCCTGCTGCGCAGGCGCCAGCCCCCTTTTTTGAAAGGGGGC
>JACMKK010000491.1 GCA_014380115.1 Luteimonas sp.
AAGTATCCAACAGTCGACTCGAGCTTTGAATGACCGAGGCGCAGTTGTACGGCGCGCAGGATCTTGGCTTGCAGGGGTAGTTCAATGCGCCTTTGTGCTTGCGCAGCAACCAGGATATGCCGAAGGCCTATGAGAACGGTAAGCAAGGCAAGGCCTGTCGATGACCAGCGACTGCGGCGGCTCGATCACCTGGCGGTTGACGCCGAAGACCATTGACTCCAGCACCCGGGCCTGAGCCGGGCTGGTGCTTTCTGACCGGCGCGATGGCCACGGGGGAGGGGTTTTCCGTGCTCTTGTCTTCTTTTCCTTCTTGGGATTGCCCACCCGGGCGTAAGACGGCTAGGCAGGCCAGGACGCTATGCCCGTTCGTCATGCCGCATCGGCTCAATGGCGCCAGCGCCGAACACCCTTTCGGTCGGATACGGCCCGGCAGTTGTTCCGCGTTGCGGCTTGTGGAGCCTCCAGCGGCCGGGAACACTGGACCACTCCTCTTGATCGACAACGAAAGGTCGAATGAAATGAACAAGCTGCTCACCCAGGTAGGCGTCGTCTTGCTGTCACTGTTTTCGGTTGTTGTGGCCCAGGCCGAGCCAGTACCAACAGCAAGACGTGTGCTCGATCAGCTCACGCCGGAGAACAGCGTCGTGCTGCTCATCGACTACCAACCTCAGTTCGTCTTCTCCACCCGTTCCATCGACATCGAGACGCTCGTCAACAACACGGCTGGCCTGACCAAGGCCGCACTGGCGTTCAAGGTGCCGACCATCATCACGACAGTCACCGCACAAGCGTTCGCCGGCCCGCTCATCGAGCGCATCCAGGCCGCGGCACCCGCCGTGCGGCCGATCGACCGCACGGTCATCAACGCCTGGCATGACGACAGGGTCGCGAAAGCCGTTCGCGCCTCGGGCCGCAAGAAGATCATCATGGCCGGGCTCTGGACCGACAACTGCGTCATGCTGCCTGCCCTCAGCGCGCTGGCCGAAGGGTACGAGGTCTACGTCGTCACCGATGCCAGTGGCGACTACGACGCGGCGTCGCACGAACGCGCCATCCAGCGGCTGGTGCAGGCCGGCGCGGTGCCGATCACCTGGTTGCCGGTGATGCTCGAATGGCAGGCCGACTGGACACGCCCGACCGCGGGCGCCGTGAACCAGATCATCCGCGATCACGCGGCCGCCATGAGCGTCGGTGCGCAGTATCGGCAAGCCACTGTGCAGAAGCCATGAAGGCGCTGTCGTCGATCACCTGCCGGGTGGCCGAGACGACCCCGTCGCGCTGGCCCACGGCGTTCAAGGCGCTAGCGGCAACGGCTTCCCTGATCGGGTGCTGTGCGGCGGCAGGCGAGCCATTGAAAACGATAGTCAATCCGGTCCATCTGTCGAACACGACTCAGTACGGCTATTCGCAGGCGACAGTCGCGGCCGGTCGATCGAAGCTGATCTTCGTCTCGGGGCAGGTCGGTATTTCCGAGCAAGGACCCAACGACTTCAACAGCCAGGTCGACCGATCGTTCGCGCGCCTTCTGGCCGCTTTAGCGGCTGCGGGCGGAAAGGCCGATGACGTCGTCAAGATCACGCTGCTGATCCTGGACCATGACCCCGAGAAATTGAAGTACGTCGTCGAGAAGCAGCGCGCCGTGTTCGGATCGACACCGCCCGCGAGCACGCTCATCCCGGTGACCGCCCTCTACGCCAAGGGCGTTGCCTTCGAAATCGACGCGGTGGCCGTTGCCCCGCCTTGACCTTCGGGCGGGGCGTTTGCGGCGGACGGACGAGCGAGTCAGCCGCGTGCCGATTCGCCGTAGCCGCTCCTCTCGAGAGCATCCTGCACGAAGTCCAGAAAGATCTGCGTCTTCATGGGAACGTGCCGGCGCTGCGTGATCACGCCGTGCACGCCCAAGGGGCCGGGCACGAAGTCCGGCAGAAGCGCCATCAGGCGCTGGCTTGCTAGCAGGTCCTGAACCACGAAGTGCGGTGTCAACGCCAACCCGATACCGGCCAGTAGCGTGTCGCGCAGCATGATGCTGTTGTTGACCTTGAACCGCCCGCTCACCTCAACACTGACCGGCTCGCCTTCAACCATGAATGTCCAGGCGCTGCCAGTATTCGACAGCGAGTAAACAAGCGCATCGTGAGCCGCCAAGTCGGCGGGGGTGCACAGCGGCGGCGATCCGTTCAGGTAACCCGGCGCAGCCACCAGCACTCGCGGGATCCAGCCCAGTCGGCGAGCATACAGAGCCGAGTCGGGTAGCTCCGAGCCGATGCGAAGTGCACAGTCGTAACGCTCGGCCACGAGGTCAACGTAACGGTCATTTAGCGTCATGTCCAGACGCAATCCAGGGTAGCGAACCAGAAAGTCAGGCATGCGGGTCGACAGCCACATTAAGGCGAACGAGGTCGGCACCGACACCCTCAGCACCCCCTGGGGTTGGCCGTCGTGTTCCTGCAGCCGGTCGATCGCCAGCGCGGTCTCGTCGAGCACGCGCACCACCGAATCGTAGAACGCCTCGCCGGCTTCGGTGATGGCGAGCTTGCGTGTCGTCCTTTGCAGGAGCACCGCGCCCACGTCCCGTTCGAGCCCTGCGATCAATTTGCTGACGGCACTGCCACCCAAGCCGAGCTGATCGCCGGCGCGCTTGAAGGATCGGGTCTCGACAACCGCGCGAAAGGCGCGCATGCCCTGAAGAGTGGGGGGCGTCAGTTCGATTCCAGTTCGGACACAGTGAAGTTCCAATTCATCCTCGCCAATTCTTGTTGCTCCTGCCTACAGTGAGCGATGAAGCAAGGGGCCACCGTATGAACCTGTTGAAGACTTGGGCCGTGCTTGGGGCGACCGGCGTGGCCATGGGGCTGGCCATGCCGCTGGGCAAGCTCGCGGTAAATCATGGCGTGGCCCCGCTGACGTTCGTGATGGTACCGGCACTGATCTCGGGTGTACTGCTGGCCGGCCTGGCCTGGTGGCGCCACGGCCCACCGGCCGATCTGCACGAATTCTGGCGTTTCGGCCTTGTCGCCGGGCTGCTGGGCAACGCCGTGCCAAACACCTTGACCGCTTGGCTGTCGGGCGACGCCGGTGCCAGTTTCTCCGCCATCGCATTCACGCTGCCGCCGGTGTTCACGCTCGGCCTCATGCTCGTGCTCGGCTGGGAGCGCGCCAGCGTGACGCGCGGTGCGGCGGTGACGCTGGGTCTGGCGGGCGCGCTCTGGCTCGCGGCAAGCCGTTTGACGGGCGGTGACCTGTCGGTGGCCGGTGCCGTTGCACTGTTCGTCATTCCGGCGTCTCTCGGCGCAGGCAACGTCTACCGCGCGCGCTGGCTGCCAGTCGGCCTGCCGGCAGAATGGCTGGGGGCCGCGATGTCGTTGGGTGCCTTCACACTGTTGCTACCGGTGTGGATTTGGAGCCCGGGCGCGTATGCCAGCTTCGATGCGGCGGGCTGGCCATTCCTGGCAGCGCAAGTGGCGGCGTCAACCGTGGGCGCTGTGCTGTTCTTTCATCTGCAACGGCGCGCCGAGCCGGTGTTGATGAGTTTTCTCGGCTACGCGATGGCACTGACGGCGGTGCTCGCCGGCGCTTTTCTGCTCGGCGAGAGATTGACGTGGCAGCTACTGCCGGCGGGTCTCCTGATCATGGCCGGCTTCTGGTTGCTTCAGCGCCCTGCGGCGCAATTTCCGTCTACGGTGGCCACACCGCAAGCCTAAACTCTGACCGGTTCGGCGCGAGGCGTCGTGTATTGGTGATCTGTTGGAGTTGTGTATCGACGTGCGAAGCTCTGAAGTGCTTGCGGAGGTTCTTGCCTCAAGCCGTAAGCCGAAGTTGCGTTGACGCGTCGAACAGATGCGCATGCGATGACGCCCATGCGAGGTTGACGGGGTCCCCCACTTTGTGCCTCACAAGGCCCTGCACCCGTGCCACCAGAGAGCCGATCGGCGTGTCGACGAAAGCATAGGTCTCCGGCCCGGTCGGCTCGAGCAGCCGCAATCTGCCGGGGAGTCCGTCGCTGCTCAAGGTCAGCGCTTCGGGGCGAAGCCCGTAGATGAACTCGTCACCAATGTGTCTCTCGATGGACGCGCGCTGCACCTCGTCGAGCGCCAGCGCCGTGCCCTGAACGCGCAACGAATCTCCGGTCCGCGCCGCAATGATCATGTTCATCGCAGGCGAGCCGATGAATTCGGCCACGAAACGGCTCGCCGGCCGCACATAGATGTCATCGGGTGTGCCGCACTGCTCGACCTGCCCGTCGCGCATGACGACGATGCGGTCGCCGAGGGTCATCGCTTCGATCTGGTCGTGCGTGACGTAGACGGTCGTCGTCCGGGTGCGCTGGTGGAGCAGCTTAATTTCTGCGCGCATCTCGACGCGCAGCTTGGCGTCGAGGTTCGAGAGCGGCTCGTCGAACAGAAAGAGCGCCGGCTCGCGCGCCAAAGCCCGGCCCATTGCGACGCGCTGGCGCTGGCCGCCGGAAAGCTGACCCGGCTTGCGCGTGAGCAGTTCCTCCATCTGCAGCATCTTGGCCACGCGCTGCACAGCCGCGTCGCGCTCGGCTCGCGGGACCTTGCGCATCTCCAGACCGAACGCGATGTTCTCGGCGACGTTCATGTTGGGATACAGCGCATAGCTCTGGAACACCATTGCGATGTCGCGGTTACGCGGGCTCGCATGGGTCACGTCGCGGTCGTTGATCAGAATCTGGCCGCCGGTCGGCAGCTCGAGCCCGGCGACCATCGACAGCAGCGTGCTCTTGCCGCAGCCCGAGGGCCCGACAAGGATCAAGAACTCGCCGGCCTCGACCTCGATGTCGATGCCCTTGAGGATGTTCACCGCGCCGAAGCTCTTGGTGAGGTTGCGAATCGAAAGTGCGCCCATGATGTTGTCTCAGCCCTTGACCGCGCCGGCCGTCAGGCCGCGCACGAAGTACTTGCCGGCGACCAGGTAGACGACGAGTGTCGGCAGCGCCGCGATCATGGCGGCTGCCATGTCGACGTTGTATTCCTTGACCGCGCTTGACGTATTGGCCAGGTTGTTCAGGCCGACGGTGATCGGCTTGGCGTCGGCACCGGAGAACACCACGCCGAACAGGAAGTCGTTCCAGATCGCAGTGAACTGCCAAATCAGGGTCACCACCACGATCGGTGCGGAAAGCGGCAGCACGATGCGCCAGAAGATGCGCCAGAAACCGGCGCCGTCGAGCAGCGCCGCCTTGATGAGTTCATCCGGCAGACCGACGTAATAGTTGCGGAAGAACAGGGTCGTCGTGGCCATGCCGACCAACACGTGCACCAGCACAAGGCCCCAGATCGAGTCGGACATGCCCAGCCAGCCGAGCACCTGCGACATCGGCAGCAGGACCACCTGCAGCGGCATGAACGCGCCGAAGAGGATCAGCGCGAACATGGTCTCGCTTCCGCGAAAACGCCACTTGCTCAGGATATAGCCGTTGATCGCGCCGAGCGCCGTGGACACGGCGACAGCCGGAAGCACCATCTTCATCGAGTTCCAGAAGAAAGGCTGCAGCCCTCCGCAATCGGTGCCCGTACAGGCGGCCGACCAGGCCTTCTCCCAGGCGCCGAAGTTCGGCTTCTCGGGCAGTGCAAGCAGCCCCCCCGTACTGCGAATCTCACTCATGTCCTTGAGCGAGGTGACCAGCATCACGTAGAGAGGGAGCAGAAAGAAGGCGGCGAACAGCAGCAGCAGCGTCCAGATCGCCAAGCGGTGGTAGTTGTTCATCGCCGGATCATTTCTTGGCGCGGAGCTCGCTATAGAGATACGGCACGACGATTGCTGCAACCGTGGCGAGCATGACCGTCGCGGACGCGGCGCCAAGCCCGATCTGCCCGCGGGAGAACGCCATCGCATACATGAACGTTGCCGGCACGTCGGTCGCGAAGCCCGGCCCCCCGGCCGTCAGCGCCATCACCAGGTCGAAGCTCTTGATCGAGATGTGCGAGAGCACCAAGAGCGCGCTGAAGAACACCGGACGCAGACACGGAATCATGATCCGCCAGTAGATGCGCGGCATGGAGGCGCCGTCGATTTGCGCCGCCTTGACAATGGATTCATCGATGCCGCGCAGCCCGGCCAGGAACAGCGCCATCACGAACCCGGCGCTCTGCCAGACCCCGGCGATCACCACCGTGTAGATCGCCATGTCAGCGTTGATGAGCCAATCGAAGTTGAAGCTTGTCCACCCCCACTGCCGGACGACAAGTTCCAAGCCGAGGCCCGGGTTCAGGATCCACTTCCAGGCCGTGCCGGTGACGATGAAGCTGAGTGCCATCGGATACAGATAGATGGCGCGCAGCGTGCCTTCGAGGCGGATCTTCTGATCGAGGAGGATCGCCATCAAGAGCCCAAGCGCGAGCCCGACGCCGATGAACAGGACGCTGAAGATCGCGAGATTCTTCAGCGCGACCCCCCAACGCTCGTTGTCGAGCAATTGCGCGTAGTGCTGGAGTCCGACGAACTCGTAGTTCGGAAGCAGCCGCGAGGCCGACATCGACAGGTAGCCGTTCCAAGCGATCAGCCCGTAGATGAAGAGGAACGAGATCGCGAAGATCGGCGTGATCACCAGGCGCGGCAACCAGCGTTCGAAACGCGCTCCGGCTTGGGAGGGAACTGCAAGCGTCATCACTGATCCAGGAAACCAGAGGCGGCCCTGAAAGCGCCGCCTCGCAACAATGCGACAGGGCGGATTACTTTGAGCGCGCGGCGCTGGCGAGCTTTTCCATGGCTTCGGCCGGCGTCATCTTGTCGCTGTTCCAGAACTGGGAGACCACGTCCTGCATGGCACCTTGGACCGCCGAGGGCACCGCCATGCCGTGTGCGATCGAAGGCACCAGCGAACCCAACTTGGCGGTCGCGACGAAGTCGGCGGCGGACGATCTGGCGCAATCGTCGAACTTGTCCAGGTTCATGTTCAACCGGACCGGGATCGAACCCTTGTTGAGATTGAAGACCTCCTGGAACTCGGGCGCCATGATGGCCGCGGCAAGATCCTTCTCGGCCTTGGTGTTCGCCTCGTTCTTGAGCTTGAACATCGCGAAACTGTCGACGTTGAACGTGAAGTCCTTGGCCGTGCCGGGCGCGGCGGTGCAGACAAAGTCCTTGCCCGGCGTCTTGCCGGCGGCGAGGAACTCGCCCTTGGCCCAGTCTCCCATCAGCTGCATCCCGGCCTCGCCCCGAATGACCATGGCAGTCGCGAGATTCCAGTCGCGTCCGGGTGCATTGCGGTCGGTGTATTCTTTGACGCGCTTGAATGTGGTGAGAACCTTCTCCATGGTCGGGCTCTTGAGAGACCCAGGCTCGAGCCGCACGACCGCCTTCTTGTAGAAGTCCACGCCACCGACGCCGAGCGCGACACTCTCGAAGGTGGTGAAGTCCTGCCAGTTCTGTCCGCCGTGTGCAATCGGAATGATGCCGGCCCTCTTCAACGCCTCGGCGGCGACGAAGAACTCGTCCCAGTTGGTAGGCAACTTGGCGCCGGCCTTCTTCAACGCCTCGGGGTTGGCCCAAAGCCAGTTGACGCGGTGCACGTTGACCGGCACGGCCACGTAGTTGCCCTTGTACTTCATCGCATCGGCCACGACCTTGGGCAAGAGCGCATCCCAGTTGTTCGCCTTGGCGACGTCGTCGATGTTGGCGAGCACCCCTTCGCCGGCCCAC
>JACMKK010000072.1 GCA_014380115.1 Luteimonas sp.
CGCGAGGTCTGGGTGGCCGCCGACGACGAACGCATCGTGCAGGCCCTGGCAGGCAGCGGCGTACGCGTGGCGATGACCTCGCAGGCACACCAGTCCGGCACCGATCGCCTGGCCGAATGTGCGGTCATCGCCGGCTGGAGCGACGACACGATCATCGTCAACCTGCAGGGTGACGAGCCGTTCGCACCCGCGGCCGGCATCCGCGCGGTCGCGGCACTGGTGGCGGCATCGGGGGCGGAAGTCGCGACGCTGGCGGCGGAGATCGCCGATGTCGCCACCTTGTTCGACCCGAATGCGGTCAAGCTGGTGCGCGCTGCCGACGGCGATGCGCTGTACTTCAGCCGTGCACCGATCCCCTGGCCGCGCGACGCGTTTGCCTACGACCCGGGCCGCCTGCCCGAAGGCCACCACTGGCTGCGCCATATTGGCATCTACGGCTACCGCGCCGGATTCCTGCGCCGTTTTGCGGCGATGCCGCCGGGTCGGCTGGAGCAGATCGAATCGCTCGAGCAGTTGCGCGCGCTGGAAGCCGGGCACCGCATCGCGGTCGCCCTGACGCCCGAACCATTCCCGCCCGGCGTCGACACGCCCGACGACCTGGCCCGGGCCGAACGCCACATCACGGGCGTTCCGGGTTGAGCGGGCATGGCCAGGAGCGCCAGGCGCCACCGTTGCGCCTGTTGATCGTCTGCCTCGGCAACATCTGCCGGTCGCCGATGGCCGAAGGTGCGCTGCGAAAGCGGGTGGAAGCGGCGGGGCTCGATCGCCTGGTCGAGGTCGATTCGGTCGGTACTGGCAGCTGGCACGTCGGCGATCCGCCCGATCCACGCGCGATCGCGACAGCCGCGCGCCATGGCGTCGACATCTCCGGCCTGCGCGCGCGGCAGCTGTCCGCTGCCGACCATCGCGATTTCGACTGGCTGCTATGCGCGGATCCCGACAACCTGCAGGCGGTCCGTGCTTCGGCACCGCCCGGCGCCAGCGCGCGCATCGACCTGTTGCTGGAATGGGCCGGGCAGGGCGCGCAACAAGCCGTCCCCGATCCCTACACCGGCGGCGACGCCGACTTCGAACGGGTCTGGGCGCTCGTCGATCGCGCTGCCCTCGCCATCGTCGGGCGCATCGAGGCGGCGCAACGGCCGGTCGCGACGGGCGATCGACGGATTGACGCATAATCCCTGCGTCTGCCTCCAGTATCCCGAAGGGAAGTGTCTTCCGATGGAAGCCGTCATCGCACCGGAATTCCCCAGCACGCTCGAATGGCTCAACCTGACCGAGCCGCTGCGCATGGCGCAGTTGCGCGGCAAGGTCTGTGCGCTGGCGTTCGTGAACGCGGGATCGGCCTGGTCGCTGCAGCGGCTCAACGACCTCGCCATGCTGCGCGCCCGCCACGGCGAACGCCTGCATGTGGTGGCCGTGCATGTGCCGCGTTTCGACCACGAGCGCGATTCGCGCCGCGTAGCGAAGCGCCTGCGCCGGCAGAAGCTGGAATTCCCGATCGCGCATGATCCGGACTGGACGCTGTGGCAGCACTACGGCATCGAGGCCTGGCCGACGGTGGTGCTGATCGATGGCGAAGGACACGTGCGCGAGCGCCTGGTCGGCGACACGCCTGTGCGCGAGCTCGACGCCCACGTCGCCCGGCTGCAACAGGAATCCAAGCCGCAATCGCGGAACCTCGAGCCGATCGAACTGCGCCGCGGCGGCGAACCGGTGCTGCCGCTGCGCTTCCCGATCGGCCTGGCGGTGTCGGGACAGTACCTCTACGTGGCCGACAGCGGCCACCACCGCGTCCTCGAATGCGACCAGAGCGGGCGCGTGCTGCGCCAGTTCGGCAGCGGCGGGCCGGGCTTCATCGATGGCCCGATGGAACTGGCCGCGTTCAACCGTCCGTACGGCATCTGCCTGCAGCGCGACACGCTGTACGTGGCGGACGCGGGCAACCATGCCGTGCGCCGTATCCAGCTGCGCAGCGGCGACGTCGACACGCTGGTCGGTGCCGGACGCGTCGGTACCGCGCTGGAAGGCGTGGTCGGCGATCCGCGCGCGGTGGCACTCGACCAGCCGCGCGCAGTTGCGGTTTCCGGTGGGACCCTGTTCATTGCCGGCACGGGCGACAACCGCATCTGGAAGTACGATCTCGGCAACGGCGACCTGAAGCTGCTTGCTGGATCGGGCGCGCTCGAGAATCGCGACGGTCGCGGTCCCGAAGCCGCCTTCGCCGAACCCGTCGCGCTCGCCGCAGTCCAGCAGATGGTCTATGTCTGCGATGCGGCGGCATCGGCGGTGCGCACGGTCAACGCCCGCAGCGGACAGGTATCGACCCTGATCGGGCAGGGACCGTGGCAATACGGCGATGCGGATGGCGCGCGCGTCGATGCGCAGTTGCAGCATCCGCAGGCGCTGGCGCTGGATCCCGATGCGCCGGTGCTGTGGATCGCCGACAGCGGCAACGATGTCCTGCGCAGCCTGCGCCTGGGCGGCGGGGAAGTGACGACCTATGCATTGCCGCAGCGATTGCATGCGCCATGCGGGTTGGCGGTGGCCGACGGCGTGATGTGGATCGCCGACACCGACGCCCACGCAGTGCTGCGCCTGGATCTGCAGAACGGGACCCTGCGGCACGTTCCCATCGGCGAATGACTCCACGCAAGCCGGCATCCGACGACGGCACGTCTGGTGACAGCGCGCCTCGTGACCGTGAAACGCCCGACGGCAAGCCTGCCGGCGGCCGGCCCGCGGATGGCGGCGGCTTCGACGGCAAGGCCTTCGTCCGCGGGCTGAGCACCGCCCCCGGCGTCTACCGCATCATCGCTGCCGACGACAGCGTGCTCTATGTCTGCAAGGCCGCCTCGCTCAAGAAGCGCGTCGCCAACTACTTCACCAAGGCGCATTCGCTGCGCACCTCCAGCATGGTCGCGCAGATCGCGCGCATGGAAGTCACCGTCACGCGTACGCCCGGCGAGGCCTTGCTGCTGGAAAACCAGCTGATCAAGTCGCTGCGTCCGCGCTACAACGTGATGCTGCGCGACGACAAGAGCTATCCCTACGTGCTGCTGACCGACGAGACCTGGCCGCGGCTCGCGTTCCACCGCGGCGCGCGCAACGTGCCGGGTCGTTATTTTGGCCCGTATCCGGGTGCCGGCGCGGTACGCGAAACGCTCAGCCTGATGCACAAGCTGTTCAAGCTGCGCAGCTGCGAGGACAGCGTGTTCCGCAATCGTTCGCGACCCTGCCTGCAGTACCAGATCGGCCGCTGCAGCGCACCTTGCGTGGGTCTGGTGCCCGCGCGCGATTACGCCGAGGCGGTCCGTCGCGCGAGCCTGTTCCTCGACGGTCGCAGCGACGAGTTGAACGAGGAACTCGGTGGCGCCATGGAAGCCGCCAGCGCGCGCCTGGATTTCGAACAGGCTGCGCGCCTGCGCGATCTGGTCGCAACGCTGCGCAAGATGCAGGCGCGGCAGTACGTCGACGGCCATGCCGCCGACCTCGACGTACTCGCCTGTGCCATGCAGGGCACGCACGCCTGCATCCTGCTGATGGCGTTCCGCGACGGCCGCAATCTCGGCACGCGTACCTTTTTTCCGAAGACCAACGGCGTCGAGAACCCAGCCGAGGTGCTGTCCGCGTTCGTCTCGCAGTACTACGCCGAACAGCCCGCGCCGCGCGAGCTGGTGCTCGATCGCGACATCGACGACTGCGAACTGCTGCAGGAGGCACTGACGGCGGCCGCCGGCCGGCGCGTGCAGATCAAGACCAGCGTGCGCGGCGAGCGCGCGGGCTATCTCGACCTGGTCCGGCGCAACGCGGAACTCGCGCTGGCGACGGAACTCAGCAGCAACGCCGCGCAACACGCGCGCGCCGAATCGCTGCGCGACTTGCTCGGCCTGACCGACTTGCCGCAACGGATCGAATGCTTCGACATCAGCCATACCATGGGCGAGGCGACGGTGGCCTCTTGCGTCGTGTTCGACGCCCAAGGCGCGGTGCGCAGCCAATACCGGCGCTACAACATCGCCGGCATCGAGCCGGGTGACGACTACGCCGCGATGCATCAGGCGCTGGAACGCCGCTTCCGGCGCGCGGCAGAGGAGGGTGGCGTGCTGCCGGACATCCTGCTGATCGACGGTGGCAGCGGCCAGGTTGCGCAGGCGCGCGCGGTGCTCGCGGACCTGGGCATCGATGGCATCGTCCTGGTCGGCGTGGCCAAGGGCGAGGCGCGTCGTCCCGGGCACGAGACCCTGCTGCTGCCCGATGGCCGGGAACTGCGGCCGGGCGTCGAGTCACCCGGCCTGCAACTGATCCAGCAGGTCCGCGATGAGGCCCATCGCTTTGCCATCACCGGCCACCGCGGCCGCCGCCAGAAGGCGCGCAGCACCAGCAGGCTCGAGGACATCCCCGGCATCGGGCCCCGTCGCCGCGCCAGCCTGCTCAAGCATTTCGGCGGACTCGCCGGCCTCAAGGCGGCCGGTGCGGAGGAAATCGCGAAAGTGGAGGGCATCAACGACGCGCTCGCCGAGCGCATCTACGCCACCTTGCATGGATTGCAGGGTAACGTGGCGGCCAACGTGAGAAGCGACGGATGACGTTGGAAAGGATGAAGCTGACGGTACCGACGATGCTGACCCTGCTCCGGATCCTGATGATCCCGGTGCTGGTGCTGGTGTTCTACCTGCCGTACCAATGGACCAATTTTGCCTCCGCCGGGGTGTTCGCCCTGGCCGCGATCACGGACTGGCTGGACGGCTGGATCGCGCGCCGTTTCCACCAGTATTCAGCGTTCGGCGCCTTCCTGGACCCGGTCGCCGACAAGCTGATGGTGGCGGTGGCGCTGTTCCTGATCGTGCAGGGCCATCCGACGCCGTGGATGGCGTTCTGGGCCGCGGTGATCGTCGGCCGCGAAATCGCCGTTTCGGCGCTACGTGAATGGATGGCACAGCTCGGCCAGCGCGCGCGCGTTAGCGTGGTTGCCATCGGCAAGATCAAGACCATCGTGCAGATGGTGGCGTTGGTGTGCCTGCTGTACTCGGTGACCCCCGAAAAACCGCCGCGGCCGGCGGCGTGGATGGGCGAGCCGATCTTCCGCATCGGTGACTGGATGCTGGCTGTCGCGGCGCTGCTGACGCTGTGGTCGGGGTTCGAATATCTGCGCGCGGCATGGCCGGTTTTGCGTGCCGGAGAAGGCCATGCGGTTGACACCCCCGCTGCGGACGGTAGAATTCCGCCTCTTCCGCGGGAATAGCTCAGTTGGTAGAGCGCAACCTTGCCAAGGTTGAGGTCGCGAGTTCGAGCCTCGTTTCCCGCTCCAGATGCTCGACCAAAGGGGAAGCCATGGCTTCCCCTTCTTGTTGGTAGCATGCATTTCATGGCGCGATAGCAAAGCGGTTATGCACCGGATTGCAAATCCGTCCAGCCGGGTTCGACTCCCGGTCGCGCCTCCACCTGCACGCTCGATACCGTCCGCCCGGATGGCGAAATAGGTAGACGCAGCGGACTTAAAATCCGCGGCCCGTCGCTGGGCATGCGGGTTCGATTCCCGCTCCGGGCACCAGCCTCTCTGCATGTGTCCGATCAAATAGTACGGTCGTTCTATTTTTTGCCGCAGCGGCGCCGTCGCACGGGGACCGCCGCCTAGAATGACCGCGACACGACAGGAGCGTCATTCATGAAGGTGCTGGTGCCCGTGAAGCGGGTGGTGGACTACAACGTCAAGGTCCGCGTCAAGAGCGACAGCAGCGGCGTAGACATCGCCAACGTCAAGATGAGCATGAATCCCTTCGACGAGATCGCTGTCGAAG
>JACMKK010000492.1 GCA_014380115.1 Luteimonas sp.
TCGTCGACGCCGGCTTCGGCGGCGATGGCCGCGGCGGTCAGCGGGTTGTCGCCGGTGATCATGACCGTGCGCACGCCCATCGCCCGCAGCCGCGCGAAGCGCTCACCGACGCCGTGCTTTACGACGTCGGACAGTTCGACCACGCCGAGCACGTACCTGCCTTCGGCCACCACCAGCGGCGTGGCGCCACCGCGCGCGACCTGATCGATGCGTGCGGCGAGTTCCGGCGTGATCACACCGCCGAGCGCCTGCGCGTACTTCATGATCGCATCGCCGGCGCCCTTACGGATCGCGCGCACGCTGCCGTCGTCGTTGGGCAGGTCGACGCCGGACATGCGCGTCTGCGCGGTGAACTGCAGATAGTTGGCCTGTTCGGGATCTGCGACCTTGCTGCCTTGTTCACGTGCCAGCTTGACGATCGACTTGCCTTCCGGCGTCGGGTCGGCCAGCGACGACAGCAGTGCCGCGTCGCGCAGCCGCGAGGCGTCGACGCCAGCGAGCGGATGGAACACCGTCGCCTGGCGATCGCCATGGGTGATGGTGCCGGTCTTGTCGAGCAGCAGCACGTCGACGTCGCCGGCAACCTCGACCGCCTTGCCGGACTTCGCCAGCACGTTCGCGGACAGTGCGCGGTTCATGCCGGCGATGCCGATCGCCGGCAGCAGGCCGCCGATCGTGGTCGGAATTAGGCAGACCAGCAGCGCGATCAGCAGCAGCGGATCGACCGTGACGCCGACGAACCCGCCGATCATGGGCAGCGTCGCGCAGACGACCAGGAAGGTGAGCGTCATCGCCGCCAACAGCATGGTCAGCGCGATCTCGTTTGGTGTCTTCTGACGGTTGGCACCCTCGACCAGCGCGATCATGCGGTCGAGGAAGCTGTGCCCGGGCTCGGCGGTCACGCGCACCATGATCTCGTCGGACAACACCTTGGTGCCGCCGATCACGCCGGAACGGTCGGTACCGGCTTCGCGCAGCACCGGTGCGGACTCGCCGGTGACGGCGGATTCGTTGATGCTGGCGACACCGCGCTCGATCTCGCCGTCGGCGGGAATCAACTCGCCCGCGGAGACGATGACCAGATCGCCGGCGCGCAACTGCGACGCGGGGATCTTGCTCTCGTTGCCGAAGCCGGCATCGAGCTTGCGCGCGATCAGGTCGCGACGCGCGGCACGTAGCGACGCGGCCTGGCCGCGGCCACGCGCTTCGGCCACGGCCTCGGCGAAGTTGGCGAACAGCACCGTCACCAGCAGGATGATCGTCACCGACCATGCGAACGCAGCATTGCCTGCGCCGAAGATCGCGATCAGCGCGGACAGGATCGTGCCCAGCATCACCACCGCCATCACCGGGCTGCGCGCCAGGTGTTGCGGCGCCAGCTTGACGAAAGATTCGACCAGCGCATGGCGGAATGCCTCGGCGTCGATCAATGCCGGATGGTCGGCGCGGGTCTTGGTCTTGTAGGTGATTTCAGTCATGACATCTCTCGAATTGCTGGCACTTGCCCGGCATCTGCTCTTTTTCGCTCGTCATCCCCGCGAACGCGGGGACCCAGCGATTTTGTTTCAAATACGCAGGCGCAGAGCGAAGACACTGGGTCCCCGCCTTCGCGGGGATGACGGCCCTCGTTTTGCCCCATGACGGCGATCATTGCGCGACCAGCGAGAGGTGATCTGCGACCGGCCCAAGCACCAGCGCCGGCGTGAACTGCAGTACGGTCAGGATTACGATCACCGCGACCAGCGTCAGCGAGAACGTGGCCGACTCGATGCGCAGCGTGCCCATGCCTTCGGGCGCCACGCGCTTGCGTGCCATGAAGCCGGCGACCGCGAGCGGCACGATCAGCGCCGGATAGCGGCCGAGCGCGAGCACCAGCGAGCAGGTCAGGTTCCACCAATAGGTGGCGTCGCCGAGGCCCTCGAAACCGGAGCCGTTGTTGGCGTAGGCCGAGGTGTACTCGTAGAACACCTGGCTGATGCCATGGAAACCGGGATTGGAGTTGGCGGTGAACTGCGGCAACGCCAGCGTCAGCGCGGTGAATCCGAGTACGACGATCGGCTGCAGCAGGATCAGCAACGCCAGCAGGCGCACTTCGGGCGCTTCGATCTTGCGTCCGAACAATTCCGGCGTGCGCCCGGTCATCAGCCCGGCCAGGAACACCGCCAGCAACAGGTAGACGAGGAACTGCTGCAGGCCGCAGCCGATGCCGCCCCAGATCGCGTTGATCAGCATGTCGGTCATTGCGACCATGCCAGTCAGCGGCGCCAGCGAATCGTGCATGGCGTTGACCGAGCCGTTCGAGGTCTGCGTGGTCACGGCCGCCCACAGTGCCGAAGATTCGGCGCCGAAGCGCACCTCCTTGCCTTCCATCAGCGCTGCATCGGCGGTCGTGGCCGAATGCGCCTCGGACCACAGTGCCAGACCCGTGGAAGCCACCGACATCAGCAACATGGTGCCGAACACCATTGCGGTCAGCCTGCGACGCCGCGTGAACGGTCCGACCATGAAGGCGACGGCAACAGGGACCAGGATGATCGCGAGCATCTCGAGGAAGTTGGAGAACGGGGTCGGGTTCTCCAGCGGCACCGCGCTGTTCGGGCCGTACCAGCCGCCACCATTCGTGCCCAGCTGCTTGATCGCGACCATCGGCGAAACCGGGCCAAGCGGAATCTTCTGTTCCTTGAGTTCGGCGCTGGCATCGACCGGTGCGACCGTCGGTCCGGCGGCGAGCGTCGATGGCACACCCTGGCTGGTCAGCAGGACCGACCACAACAGGCACAGCGGCAGCATGAAGCGGAACGTGGCGCGGGTGACGTCGGCCCAGTAGTTGCCGACATCGCGGTCCCCGCTTTCAGCAGCATGTCCTGCAGCATGTCCGGCAGCATGGCCGTGCGCGGCTTGCGCATCCACGCGCTCCATTTCATTGCGACCGCCGAACAATCCACGCAGCGTCGCGACAACCAGTGCCAGGCCCATCATCGGCGTGACCACCTGCAGGCCGACGATGCCGACCATCTGCGACAGGTAGGAAAGCTGCGCCTGGCCGGAATAGTGCTGCTGGTTGGTGTTGGTCAGGAACGACACCATCGTGTGCAGCGCCAGGTCCCAGCGCATGTTCGGCACGCCGTCCGGATTTAGCGGCAGCCAGGCCTGGGTCATGAACAGCAGCCACACCAGCAGGCCCACGATCAGGTTGCTGAGCGCGAACGCCTTGGCATAGCCGCGCCACGACATGCCGCGTGCCGGATCGATGCCGAGCAGGCGGTAGACCAGCCGTTCGAGCCAGCCGAACAGGCGGTCGCCACGCATGGGCTCGCCGCGCATGACTGCGGCGAGATAGCGTCCGAGCGGCCAGCCGAGGCCGATCGCGAGCGCGAAGACGAGCAGAGCTTCGATCATCACACGACCTCGTCAGAACTTTTCGGGAAAAAGGATCACGTAGAGGAGGTACGCGGCCGCGATGACCACTGCGACCGCACACACCAGAGCCAGCCAGCCAGGCATCGTCGTTCTCCGTCAGAAGGAAGCCTGCAGCGCCGCTTCGATGCGGTTGCCGGCAAAGTCGTCGCCGAAGAAGTCCTTGGCGTTGGAATCGGTCGCATGGCCCGTCAGGCGTGCTTCAAACGGTGCTTTGAACGCCCATACCGCGCTGACCAGGCCGTGCGCGTAGCTGTCGTCATGCGAATCGCCGTTGAGGTCGTCAAGAAAGTAGTAACCGGCGGCGGCTTCAAAACGGAACGAGTCGCTGACCGGGAACTTGGCGCCGACCAGCGTATAGACGCCGGTTTCCTCACTGCCGAACACCTCGGGCGAGTAGCCGATCGACAGCCAGTAATTGCCGGCGTAGGTCAGCGTGCTGTTGAGTTCGGTCCAGTTGAGGTCGACCGTCGTCGACGGATAGCGGTAGTGCAGGACATTGACGTCCAGCGCCCAGTCGTCGGACAGGCTATGCGCCCAGCCGACGGTGAAGTCGAGCTCGCTGCTCGCATGCGTCTCCGGGGCGAACTCGACGTTCGAGCCCCAAACAGATGCATACCAGCCGGAATCGCCGGCAGCCTTGAAGCCGACCTGCACGGCCGGATCACCTTGGGTCTGGGTCGTGCCGCGCCAGACATAGTCGGTGGTGAGTGCAGCGGAGCCGCTGAACTCGGCGGCTTCGGCATTGGCGCCCAGCGCCATCAGGCCGACGCCGGCACAGA
>JACMKK010000001.1 GCA_014380115.1 Luteimonas sp.
CGCATCTGGACGCCGTTCACCGTCACCGCGATCGACAAGGCCAGCGGCAAGTTCCGCACGCGCGACGGCCTGTCCTCGCCGATGGGCATGGGCTACGAATTCCTCGATGCGCGTCCTGAGCACCGCTTCGAATTGCCCGGTGGCGTGGTGATGTATTCGGATTCTTACGACATCGTCGCCGACGCGACCGCCGCCGCGCGCGATGCGCAGGCCAAGCTCAAGGCGCCGTCGGTCAAGCCGGGCAAGTACGACCTGGTGCTCGATCCGAGTCACCTGTTCCTGACCATCCACGAGTCGGTCGGCCATCCGCTGGAACTGGACCGCGTGCTCGGCTACGAAGCCAACTACGCCGGCACCAGCTTCGCCACGCTCGACAAGTGGCGCGCGAAGGATTTCCGCTACGGCAGCGAGCAGGTCACGATCTTCGCCGACCGCACGCAGAAGCATTCGCTCGGCGCGGTCGGCTATGACGACGAAGGCGTGCCGGCCAAGCGCTGGGACCTGATCAAGGACGGCGTGCTGGTCAATTACCAGGCCACGCGCGACCAGGTCCACATCCTCGGCGAGAAGGAATCGCAGGGCTGCTCGTACGCGGACTCGTGGTCGAGCGTGCAGTTCCAGCGCATGCCGAACGTTTCGCTGGCGGCCGGCAAGGCCGCGTTGTCGCCGGTGCAGATGGTCGGCGACGTCGAAGACGGCATCTACATCATCGGCCGCGGCTCGTATTCGATCGACCAGCAGCGCTACAACGCGCAATTTGGCGGCCAGCTGTTCTACGAGATCAAGGCCGGCAAGGTCACGCACATGATCGAGGACGTGGCCTACCAGATCCGCACGCCGGAGTTCTGGAACGCCTGCAGTGCGATCTGCGACCAACGCGACTACCGCATGGGCGGCTCGTTCTTCGACGGCAAGGGCCAGCCGTCGCAGGTCTCGGCGGTTTCGCACGGGGCCAGCACCGCACGCTTCAAGGGCATCAACGTCATCAACACCGCGCGCAGCCTGGGCTGAGCACGTCAGGCACGCAAACAGGACACGCACATAGGAGCAGCGACATGGGTATGTTCACCGAACAGGAAGCGAAGGCCATCCTCGACAAGGTCATCGCCCTGTCCAAGGCCGACGAATGCACGGCGACGCTGACCGGCTCGGTCAACGGCAACATCCGCTTCGCGCTCAACAACGTCTCCACCAGCGGCGTGGTCAGCGACACCGACCTGGCCGTGCAGGTGGCGTACGGCAAGCGCGTCGGCGTGGCGACGATCAACGAGTTCGACGATGCTGCGCTGGAACGCGTCGTGCGCCGCGCCGAAGATCTCGCCAAGCTCGCACCGGAGAATCCGGAATTCATGCCGGCGATCGGCAAGCAGGACTACAAGCCGAGCCCGACCTTCAATGCCGCGACCGCTGCAATTACGCCGGAATACCGCGCCAAGGTCGCCGCCGATTCGATCGCGCCCTGCAAGGCCGACAAGCTGGTCGCCGCGGGCTTCCTCAACGACGGCCAGGGTTTCTCCGCGATGGCCAACAGCAACGGCAACTTCGCCTACCAGAAGACCACCCTGCTCGACTACACCTGCACCGTGCGCACCGACGATGGCCGCGGTTCGGGCTGGGTCGGTCGCAACCTCGCCGATTCGGGCAAGTTCGACGCCGGCAGCGACATCCGCACCGCGATCCGCAAGGCGCGCGATTCCGCCGAAGCCAAAGCGCTCGAGCCGGGCAAGTACACCGTGATCCTGGAGCCCGCCGCGGCCGCGGGCCTGATCTCGTTCATGATGAATTTCTTCGACGCGCGCCAGGCCGACGAAGGCCGCAGCTTCCTGTCGAAGAAGGGCGGCGGCAACAAGGTCGGCGACCAGGTCTACGACCCGCGCGTCAACATCAGCGCCGATCCCTGGGATGCGGAAGCGGCCGTGCTGCCCTGGGACGAGGAAGGCCTGCCGCGCGAGAAGCAGGCCATCGTCGAGAACGGCAAGATCGTCAACCTCGAGTACTCGCGCTTCTGGGCGAAGGAAAAGGGCAAGCGTGCGGTCGGCATCCCCGGCAACCTGCTGATGGCCGGCGGCACCAAGTCCACCGCCGAGCTGGTCAAGGGCACGCAGAAGGGCATCCTGGTCACGCGCACCTGGTACATCCGCATGGTCGACCCGCAGACCGTGTTGCTGACCGGCCTCACCCGCGACGGCACGTTCTACATCGAGAACGGCGTCATCAAGCACCCGGTCAAGAACTTCCGCTTCAACGAGTCGCCGGTGATCATGCTCAACAATATCGAGGAACTCGGCAAGCCGGTGCGCGTGGCGGGCGACGAGTCGAACTTCGTGATGATGATCCCGCCGATGAAGCTGCGAGATTTTACCTTCACTTCGCTGTCGGATGCGGTCTGAGCGACTCTTTGCTCCCTCCCCCTGCGAATGCAGGGGAAGGTTGGGGAGGGGTATCCTCCGATCGCTTGGATACTCGCCGAAGGTCAAATGCTTTCGCGCTTTGGGCGAGTCACTGATGGACTCGAGATGATCCGCCGAGACGCCCTGCGCCTGTTCGCAACCGGCATCGCCGGCGCCATGCTCGCGCAGCTGCCTCGCCCGGCCCGCGCCGCCACCGGCGACTACGACTTCTGGTTCACCCGCCTGCGCTACGACTCCGGCGACTGGGACGTAGATCAGCGCATGCCGTCGAACATGATCACCTCGTTGATCGACTACACCAGCCTGCGCGTGGACCCCAAGGAGCACGTGGTCGCGCTGTCCGACCCAAAGATGCTGCTGGCGCCGTTCTGCTACCTCGCCGGACACAAGCTGGTCGAGTTCAACCCGGCAGAACGCCGCAACTTCGAGCGCTACGTGCGCAACGGCGGCTTCGTCTTCGTCGACGACTGCAACCACGACATCGACGGCCTGTTCGCGAAGTCGTTCGAGGCGCAGATGGCCGGTATCTTCGGCGGCAAGGCGCTGAAGAAGCTGCCGAACAGCCATGCGCTGTACCGCAGCTTCTTCGTGTTCAAGGACGGGCCGCCAGCCACCACGTTCGAACTCAACGGCTGGGGCGACGACATCGTGCACGACTACCTGAAGGGTATCGAGATCGACGGCCGCCTCGGCGTGCTCTACAGCAACAAGGATTACGGCTGCGAATGGGACTACGACTGGCGCAACAAGCGGTTCCTGGCCGAGGACAATACGAAGTTGGCGGTGAATATCGCGATCTACGCGTTGACGGCATGATGGAGTTGGATGCGCCATAACGACCCAACATGCCTTGTCGTCCCGAACGCAGTGAGGGACCTGTTGTTCGCTTTACTGTGCCTCGCCAAAGTCGACAACAGATCCCTCACTGCGTTCGGGATGACAACTTAGGAGTTCGAGATGACAGCTCGGGCCTTTGCTGCCCCTTGACGCGTGGCTAAAGGCACTGGGTTCCCGCCTTCGCGGGGTTTTCAACAGCCGAATGGCTGATCATGACGATACCGGGACGTGATCGCGTCCCACAACGGAAACACCGATGGAATCACCATGAACAACGCTCTTACCGAAGCCGACATCCAGTCCGAACTTGCCCAGCTCGGCACCCTGCGCGCCGCCATCGCCCAGGCGATCGTCGGTCAGGATGCGGTGGTCGAACAATTGCTGATCGGCCTGCTCGCCGGCGGCCACTGCCTGCTCGAAGGCGTCCCCGGCCTCGGCAAGACGCTGCTGGTGCGCTCGCTCGGGCAGGCGCTCGAACTGCAGTTCCGCCGCGTGCAGTTCACGCCCGACCTGATGCCGAGCGACATCATCGGCACCGAGATCCTCGAGGAGGACCACGGCACCGGCCATCGCCACTTCAAGTTCCAGCGCGGACCGGTGTTCACCAACCTGCTGCTCGCCGACGAACTCAACCGCACGCCGCCGAAGACGCAGGCCGCCTTGCTCGAAGCGATGCAGGAACGCACCGTGAGTTATGCCGGTGTCACCCATCCGCTGCCGGCGCCGTTCTTCGTGCTGGCCACGCAGAACCCGCTGGAGCAGGCCGGCACCTATCCGCTGCCCGAAGCGCAGCTCGACCGCTTTCTGTTGCATATCCGCGTCGACTACCCCAGCGAAAGCGAGGAGCGCGACATCCTCACCCAGACCACCGGCACGCACCATGCGGAAGTGCCGCGCGTGATGCATGGCGAGGCGGTGCTGGCGCTGCAGTCGCGCGTGCGTGAA
>JACMKK010000493.1 GCA_014380115.1 Luteimonas sp.
GTCACGTGCGAGGCGACTTCCGCCGGCACATCGAGGCCGTCGGCCTTGCCGACGAGCACGAATTCGGCGTCCGGGCGTGCGGCCACGATGCGCGGGAAAATATCGTGCAGGAACCAGTCGATGCCGTCCCGATTCGGGAACCAGCCCATCTGGCCGACGAAGACCAGCTTCGCCTTCTGCCTGCCATTGGCGGTGGCCGCAGGGCGATTGCCGTCGAGGTCGACGCCGTTCGGCACGACTTCCACACGGGTGCCCGGTGCCAGCGTCCGCAGCTGCTCCGCGTCGGTCGTGGAGCAGGCCAGGACCAGCTTCGCCCGTACGCAAGCCCGGCGTTCGAAGCCGAGCAGGCGCGGCAGCTGGCTGTCTAGGAAGCGTCGCACGAGCGGGTGACCATGCAGGCGCGCGCGCGTGGCGAGCAGTACGTGCTCGACGTTGTGCGCGTTGTAGACGACAGGAACGCCGGCCGGCACTGCATCGGCGTAGCGCATCAGCGGTAGCATGTCGAAATGCACGACGTCCGCGTTGCGCGCCAGTTCGGCGATGCGCGCCTGCATCGCCCGCGAGGCGTATTTCGTGGACACGAACGGCTCGCGCGTCACCGCGCTGCGCAGTAGCGACCAGGCCAGCGCGAGTTTCGAGCGTTCGCTCGCGATCGGGAAGGTCTCGAGGCCGGCGAGGTGCTCGCGCATCTCTTCGGCGGCGTCGGCATCGTCGTCCAGGCGCGTGAAGCTCAGCAAGGTCACTTCGTGGCGCGCGGCTAAGCCTTTGAGCACGTGCCAGGAGCGCAACTGGTGTCCCTCGCGTGGCGGGAACGGCAAGCGGCTGGTGACGAACAGCACGCGGGCCATCAGTGCTTCTTCCACAGTCGCGAAGCATCGGGGGCCAGTGAGGCCGGCAACGACAACAGCGCGGCCGCATTGAGCATGACGAAGGTCCCGGCGGCCGGCGATAGCGGCATGCGTGCGGCCAGCCGTGGCAGCTGCAGCCCGATCGCCGCCCAGAGATAACCGAGCAGCTGCGCGTAGAACGCGAAGGTGTAGAACGGGTGCGGCACCAGCGCCGAGGTCAGCAGCGCGAGCAGCAGCGCCCACGGCACCAACAGGCGCAGGAACTTGTGCGAGAACCAGGCGAAGAACACCGGGTTGCGCGACGGATGCAGCAACACCGGCAGGCGCGCCAGCAGTTGCCAGTTGCCGGCCAGCGTGCGCAGCTTGCGCGAGAATTCCTCGCGCGCGCTGGCGCTGATGTAGTCGTGGGCAATGGCATCGCGCGCCATCCAGACCCAGCGGCCGGCGAGGGCGGCGTGCAGCGGCACCCACATGTCGTCGAGGATTGTTCCGGGCGGCAGCGGCCGGAACAGGTCGCGGCGCAGCGCGTAGATCGCGCCGCTCACGCCATGCAGCCAGCCCAGCCGCGCCTCGTCGCCGCGCAGGCGTTTTTCCATGCGCCAGTAAAGTCCGACGGCTTGTGGCGCGGTATCGGCCGTGCCGTCGGCGCTCACGACGATGGCATTGTCGATGACCAGTTCGCCGCTGACCGCGCCGACGTCCGGATCGGCGAAACCGGCGACCAGCGCGCGCAATGCGCCCGGCGCGAAGCACTGGCGCGCGTCGGTAAAGGCGACGATGTCTGTCTTCACCTGCGCCATCGCCGCGTTCAGAGCGACCGCCTTGCCGCCGTTGTCCGGTAGTGCCAGAACGAGGTGGCTCGGATCGTCGATCGCCGCGGCGGCCGCGA
>JACMKK010000494.1 GCA_014380115.1 Luteimonas sp.
CGCCGAGAGCATCGCGAACTTCGCCGTGCACCGGTTGCCCGCGAACTGAGCGCGTCACCGCAGATAAACCCGCCCCTGGTGCGGCGACCCTCGGCCTACCCGCAACTGCTTTTGGTGCGTGGCAGTCGGTAATCTCGATGCCGGTCGTAACAGCTACGTCCGCCTTATACCAACTCTCACTGACATTCACCCATGTGCCCATTGGCGCATTCCGATGGACATGATGCGCCATGGCTGATCGGTGAGACGGTTCCAGGCTAAGCAGCAATGGTCGAGGATATCGTCGTAGGATTTGAAGATGCGGTTCGACAGCCAGTTGTCGCGCATGAACTGCCAGACGTTCTCGACCGGGTTGAGCTCGGGGCATTTCGCCGGCAGCGGCAGCAGGGTGATGTTGGCGGGGACGACGAGCCCCGCCGAAAGATGCCAGCCCGCCTGGTCAAGTATCAGCACGGCATGGGCGCTCGGCGCCACGGCGGCGGATATCTCGGCGAGGTGCAGCGTCATCCCTTCGGTGTTGCAGCGAGGCAGCACCAGCGCCGCGCCCTTGCCCTCGGCCGGACAGATGGCACCGTAGATGTACGCCGAGGTCGTGCGCTGATCCTTGGGCGCCGACGGCCGTGTCCCGCGCTGGGCCCAGCGGCGGGTGATGCCGTTCTTCTGGCCGACCCGCGCCTCGTCCTGCCACCACAGCTTATATGGGGAGATGCAAGGGCTATGTATTCCTCAGCGCATTTAAAGTTTCTCCTCAAAGGGTAGGCCATCGGATGAGCTCGGGTGCGTGACGCGGTTCGCGAACAAACCAGATCCAACTTATATACGGTCAGAAGCCAAGCTGCTGTACCAACATCCCGCTTTCGGCGGATTTGAGCTCAAGGAGACGAGACCATTCTCTAAAAGCGGCTTTGGAGGCCATTGTGGTGGCCGGTTCGTCTACCGAGGATCTACAGGCAAATTTCTTGTGGATGTGCAGAGGGTAATTTTGTTTCCTGTCAGGCGGTCAGGACGGCACCGTCGATGACGACGCCTGAGTTAACGTACTTCCACATCGCGACGAGGAGTTTGCGGGCGAGAGCGACGATCGCCGACTTCTTCTGGCGGCCGCCGTTTCGGAGCACCCGGTCCTTGAACCAGATGGTCAGCGCCGAGCTCGGCTGATGCCGCACCCACAGCCAGGCCACCTGGACAAGCGTTGATCGCAAGCGCGGATTGCCGGCCTTCGACACGCCTTGGTCGCGGTCGATCTGGCCACTTTGCCACGGTGTCGGCGCAAGCCCGGCATACGCGGCAACCTGTCGTCGGTTGTCGAAGTGCCTAGACAGGCCTTCTGACCAGAGGACGGCTGCGAACTCCGGACCGATCCCTTTGAGGTTACGTAACAGCGACGGCGCCTGGGAATATGATTTGGCCGCGTCAAGCATGACATCGCGAGCCTCTTCTACCGCTTTGATCTGATCGAGCAGCAGCTCAATGCGATCGAGCTCGCGCCTGATCTGCGCTTTCAGGGCCGGTGGCAGCGGCCGGCCATCCCCGGTTACCAGTGCTTCCAGGCATCTGCGCCGGTCGCGCCTCAGCGGCTCATACCCGGATACACCCTGACCGAACAGTAGCCCCTTCACTCGGTTGACGTGGCGAATCCGTTCGTTGAGCAACGCCTTTCGTTCGCGGACGAGGCGCCGACGGTCCTCCTCGTCGGGAGTCGGCACCCTGAGCATTGCGCAGACGCGAGGCTCGCCGCGCTTATAGGCGAGCAACGCCCGGACCAGCGCTTCGCCGTCAATGCTGTCGGTCTTTGCCCGACGGCGCCGGCGCGATGTCGCGATCGACGCCGGGTCAACGACATGGCTCTCGATCGCTTCGCGCTCGAGGATGCGGTGAATCCAGAAACCATCGAGACCTGCCTCCTGGATAGACACAACCCGGAAGCTCCGTCCGGTGCGGGACGTCGCCTTGTGCTGCAGCTCAGCAATGTGTGCCAGCATACCGTCAACGTCGCCGCCGTCCACGACACGCTTCGACATCTTCTCGCCCGCGCCGGGAGATAAAGACGTGATCAACCACTTTGAACGCGACAGTTCCAACGAAATGAAAATCGCGGCAAGATCGACCCGAATAGCGACCGGGGCTTCAACAAGGTTGGCGGCAACAGGCATTGCGGTCCTCCAGAGGCTGGTGTTGTTCGCGACCTCACTCTGCCAGAGCGTCGGGCGCTGTTCACCTCCCCATAGGATCTCTATGGGTGTGCCGCGGGGGAGCGCCGCTTGGATCGCTGCCACTTGGGCGGGGAAGTTTTTTTAAAAGTCGGGATCGCATCGGCGTCCTGGGCATGATGGCGCGGGCGCGCCGTCAGCTTGCGGTAGCTCATGGCGCGCAGCTCGCGGCTCAGCGTCTGGGTGCTGATCGACACCGCGAACTCGTCCCGTATCCACTGCACAAGATCCACCAGCCGCCAGCGCACGACACCGTGCACCGCCGGGATCGGACCGTTCTCGACCGCCGCCGCCAGCGCCGCCCGCTGGCGCGCGTCGAGGCGCGGGCGACCCCCGGGGGCTTTGCCATCGATCAGCCCGTCGGGTCCGTCGCGGTTGAACCGCAGCACCCAGTCCCGCACCGTTTGCAGGCCAACGCCACCGGTGCGCGCGGCTTCGCTCCGGCTGCCACCATCATAAATCACCCCCAGCGTCAAAAGCCGACGAACCTGCCCAGCTGCGCGCCGTGACCGCGCAAGCCGTCGCAACTCCGTCGCCGTGAAATCGTCCCGCAAACCCACTGCAGCCGCCATCGCAACCTCCCTCGAAAGAGAATGTTGAATCACATCACCAGCCTGTTGGGAATCGCCCGCGTGAGTCCGCCTTCACGGTTGTTGGTATAAGGAGTACAACGGCACCTAGAGGCCTGATAGCGACCAAAAGCTGCCGGTCCGTTCACAATCCCTAAGCGGTCAAGCTTCACGACAAATTCGA
>JACMKK010000073.1 GCA_014380115.1 Luteimonas sp.
CTGCCGCCGGGTCATGGGCGGCGAACAGCGGGTCGAGCTTGGGCCAGCCGGTCTCGACGACGGCGAACGAGCCATCGCCCGCGGCCAGCGCCGCGAACGGCGAGGTCGTCGCCGGCCCTTGCGTGCAATACAGATCGAACAGGCCGCGGATACGGAAGTGCCCGCGCGCATCCTCGCGCTTCTCGACATTGAAGCCATGGAACAGCTGCACCTTGGCGCCGGAGACGAAGGTCGGCACCCAGTTCGCCGCGCTGAAGACCGCGCGCGGCTTCAACGCGACCGCCTCGCGCAGGCCGATCATCCGGACAGGCGCAGGCAGGCGCGCGCCGGCGGCGCCATCGACGCACCACGCGCTGACACCATGGCCTGCCGCTTGCAGCGCTTCGGCCAGCGGTTGCAGGATAGGCAGCGCATACCGCTCGGTCGCAAACAGCAGGTACTCGGCCATCGCTCCTTCCATCTCCGGCTCATCGCAAGCGACCGCGTCTTCGGCCTGCCCGCTTTCGGCCTGCATTATCACGTTCAACGAGGCCGACCGTATCGACGACTGCCTGGCGTCGCTGGCGTTCTGCGACGAGGTGGTCGTGGTCGATTCCGGCTCGACGGACGACACGCGCGAACGCGCCGCCGCCGCCGGGGCGCGCGTGCTGACGCGCCCGTTCGACGGCTTCCGCAGCCAGAAACAGTTCGCCGTGGAGCAGGCCGCGCACGACTGGGTGCTGTGCCTGGACGCCGACGAGCGCGTCGGCGATGCGCTGCGCGCCTCGATCGAGGCGGAGCGATCGCAGGGTTTTGCGCGCGCAGCGGGGTATCGGTTCGCGCGGCTGTCGGAATACTTCGGCAAGTTCCTGCGCCACGGCAATGCCTATCCGGATCGCGTGCTGCGCCTGTTCGATCGCCGTCGCGGTGGCTGGCGCGGCGCGCGCGAGATCCACGAGGCCGCCAGCGTCGACGGCGTGGTCGCCACGCTCGCCGGCGACCTCATCCACCATCCTTACCGTTCGCTGGAACAACAGCTGCAGAAGACACAGCGCTACGCCCGGATGATGGCCGAGCACGACTTCGCGCGCGGCCAGCGCGCTTCGCTGGCGAAGCTGGTGTTCTCCCCGGCCTGGCGTTTCTGGCGCGGCTACGTCTTCCGCGGCGGCTTCCTCGATGGCTGGCATGGCCTGGTCTATGCCTATGTCCGCGCCAACTACGTGCGGCAGAAGACGATCATGCTGTGGCTGCTGCAGAACAGAAGGCCGGTCGGCACGCCTGACCCCTGATCGGACGGGCCGGCAGCCGACCTCGGTGGACTCGCCATTGCGGCGACGATGCATGACAATGGGCACTGGCAAGACATCCCATATCGTGGCTGGCGCCCGTCGCGGGCTCTGACTCCGGCAACCAGGCTGACCAGGACCCCATGGATCGCATTCTCGTCACCGGCGGCGCCGGTTTCCTCGGGTCGCACCTCTGCGACCGCCTGCTCGACGATGGCCACGACGTGCTGTGCGTGGACAACTTCTTTACCGGCAGCAAGCGCAACCTCGCGCACCGGTTGTCGCATCCTTATTTCGAACTGATGCGCCACGACGTGACGTTTCCGCTGTATGTCGAGGTCGACCAGATCTACAACCTCGCCTGCCCGGCCTCGCCGGTGCATTACCAGCACGATCCGGTGCAGACCACCAAGACCAGCGTGCACGGCGCCATCAACATGCTCGGCCTGGCGAAACGGCTCAAGGCACGCATCCTGCAGGCCTCGACCAGCGAAGTCTACGGCGACCCGGAAGTGCATCCGCAGCCCGAGGGCTATTGGGGCCGGGTCAACCCGGTCGGCATCCGCAGCTGTTACGACGAGGGCAAGCGCTGCGCCGAGACGCTGTTCTTCGACTACCAGCGCCAGCACGACCTCGACATCAAGGTGGTGCGCATCTTCAACACCTACGGTCCGCGCATGCACCCCAACGACGGGCGCGTGGTCAGCAACTTCATCGTGCAGGCGTTGCGCGGCGACGACATCACCATCTACGGCGACGGCAGCCAGACGCGCAGCTTCTGCTATGTCGACGA
>JACMKK010000495.1 GCA_014380115.1 Luteimonas sp.
CGGACGCGGGCGGCTTCCTCGAATTCGAGGTCGCGCGCGTGCTGGTACATCTGCTGCTCCAACGCCTTGAGCCGCGAGGCCAGCTGCCCGGGGCTCAGCGCGGCATAGTTCTCCTGCGGCTCGGCGACGCGGCGGCCCTTGCCACGCCCCCTCTTCTCGGCATCCGGATCGGCGCGCGCGCCCTCGAAGATATCGACCATCGTGGTCGCGATCGAAGCCGGCGTGATGCCGTGCTCGGTGTTGTACTCGACCTGCTTCTCGCGGCGACGATCGGTCTCGTCGATCGCGGCCTGCATCGACCGCGTCATCTTGTCCGCGTACAGGATCGCCTTGCCGCGGATGTTGCGCGCCGCACGGCCGATCGTCTGGATCAGGGAGCCGGTCGAACGCAGGAAGCCTTCCTTGTCGGCATCGAGGATCGCAACCAGCGACACCTCCGGCATGTCCAGTCCCTCGCGCAGCAGGTTGATGCCGACCAGCACGTCGAACTTGCCCAGCCGCAGGTCGCGGATGATCTCCACGCGTTCCACGGTTTCGATGTCGGAATGCAGGTAGCGCACGCGCACGTCGTGCTCGCCGAGGTATTCGGTCAGGTTCTCGGCCATGCGCTTGGTCAGCGTGGTGACCAGCACGCGGTCGCCCATCGCGGTGCGCAGCGTGATCTCGCCGAGCAGGTCGTCGACCTGGGTCGCGACCGGGCGGATCTCGACCGGCGGGTCGATCAGGCCGGTCGGGCGCACCACCAGCTCGACGATCTGCCCTTCCGCCTTGTCACGCTCGTACGGCCCCGGCGTCGCCGAGACGAAGATCGTGCGCGGCGAGCGCCCCTCCCACTCCTCGAACTTCAGCGGCCGGTTGTCGAGCGCCGACGGCAGGCGGAAACCGAACTCCACCAGCGTTTCCTTGCGCGAACGGTCGCCTTTGTACATCGCACCGACCTGCGGCACGGTCACGTGCGACTCGTCGACCACCAGCAGCGCATCCGGCGCGAGGTAGTCGAACAGGCACGGCGGCGCCTCGCCCGGCATGCGCCCGGTCAGGTGCCGCGAATAGTTCTCGACGCCGTTGCTGTAGCCGACCTCGGCCATCATCTCGATGTCGAACTGCGTGCGTTGCTGCAGTCGCTGCGCCTCGACCAGCTTGTTGTTGGCATAGAGGTACTCGAGCCGGTCCTTGAGCTCGACCTTGATCGCCTCGACGGCGTCGAGCACCGTGCGCCGCGTGGTGACGTAGTGCGACTTCGGATAGATCGTGTAGCGCTGCAGCTTGCGCAGCACCTCGCCGGTGAGCGGATCGAATTGCGACAGGCTCTCGATCTCGCCGTCGAACAATTCGATGCGCAGTGCCTCGGAGTCGGCCTCGGCCGGATGCACGTCGATGGTCTCGCCGCGCACGCGGTAGCAGCCGCGGCGCAGCTCGGTGTCGTTGCGCTTGTACTGCATCTCGGTCAGGCGCCGGATCAGCTCGCGCTGGTCGATGCGCTCGCCACGGACCATGTGCAGGACCATGCGGAAGTACTCGTTCGGGTCGCCGAGGCCGTAGATTGCGGATACCGTGCAGACGATGATCGCATCGCGCCGCTCCAGCAGCGCCTTGGTCGCCGACAGCCGCATCTGTTCGATGTGCTCGTTGATCGAGGAGTCCTTCTCGATGAAGGTGTCCGACGAAGGCACGTAGGCTTCCGGCTGGTAGTAGTCGTAGTAGCTGACGAAATACTCGACCGCGTTGTGCGGGAAGAAGGCCTTGAACTCGCCGTAGAGTTGCGCGGCCAGGGTCTTGTTCGGCGCCATCACCAGGGTCGGTTTCTGCACGGCCTGGATCACGTTGGCGATCGTGTAGGTCTTGCCCGAGCCGGTCACGCCCAGCAGCGTCTGCCGCGCCACGCCGCTCTCGAAGCCGTCGATCAGGCGCGCGATCGCCTGCGGCTGGTCGCCTGCCGGCGTGTAGGGCGCGACCAGCTGGAAGGCCTCGTTGGAAGGTTGCGGGAAGGGATGGACGGTGTCGTTCATGGGCGCTTTGGGATTGCAGGGCGTGGCAAACGATTGAGTCTAGTCGCTACCCGATATGGGGTCGTGACCGGGCTTTCCCTACCCGACCGCGCAGCCTGCGCCGATGCTGTCTCGTTTCATGAGACCTAAGCTGGCGGCCATTCCAGGCAAGGACGCCGGACATGAAGCGCAAGGATGCGGGTTACAGCCTGATCGAGGCGATGACGGTGCTGGCGATCCTCGCCCTCACCCTGACACTGGGCCTGTCGAATTTCGGCGGTTCGCTGCGGCGCAATCGCACGCAGGCGACCATGCACCTGTTGAGCGCCGACATGGCCATGGCCCGCAACACCGCGATCATGCGCGGCGTGGCGGTCGTGGTCTGTCCCCGCACCACAGACGGCGGTTGCGGCGGCGACAGCGACTGGAGCCGCGGCTGGATCGTGTTCGCCGATGGTGATGGCAACCGCCGTCCGGATCCCGGCCAAGCTCTACTGCGTAGCGAAGATGCACCGGCTGCCGGCGATGGCAGCATGCGTGTGGTCTCGAGCCGGCCCTGGCTGCGCTACCAGCCGGATGGCCGTAGTGCCAACAGCAATCTGACCGTCCATGTCTGCGTCGATGGCAAGATTTCGGGACAGGTCAAGGTCAACAATCTGGGCAGGATCCGCACTTCGACCCAAGATGCCGGAAGCCCCTGCCCGCGCTGACGAGCAGCCGAAAACCGCGCGATCGCGGCCCGTTCAGCGCCGCTCCGTCCTTGACCCCAGCCGATCACGCCCTAAAATGGCGGTCCCCGCCCGAATAGCTCAGCCGGTTAGAGCACTTGACTGTTAATCAGGGGGTCGTTGGTTCGAGTCCAACTTCGGGCGCCAGACAAAAAA
>JACMKK010000496.1 GCA_014380115.1 Luteimonas sp.
GAGCGCGTGCAGGAACGCGTCCGGGCGTTTCAGCAGGAGTCCGCAACCGTCGCCGCTGCGGCCGTCGGCCGCCACACCGCCGCGATGGGTCATGCGCGTCAGGGCCTTCAGCGCCTGGTCGACCAGCGCCCGCGCCGGGCGGTCGTCGAGTTGCGCGATCAGCCCGAACCCACAACTGTCCCGTTCGTCGCGGGGGTCGTACAGGCCGTGGCTGCGGCGATCGCGGTCCATCCTGTCTCCGGTGCTGGGCTGGCGCTGGTGACGGCAGCCCGCGGTTCGCTCGCGCGATCCGGCCTGCCTTCACAGAGGATGGTTGGACTAAAGCACAGTTTGTGCAGTGCAGCAAGCTGCTGTCCGCGGTTCGATCTGTATGCCTTTGCCGGCGGCGAACCTTTGCCGGTACCGGGCTGTTGCCCCCTTTGAAGGGGCCGGCGCCTGCGCAGCAGGCGACAGGGGGATTTGCTGTTGGCGATGCAGCGATGAATGCGTGCATGACCTTCCGGCACGCTTGTGCGACTGCGCTCTGGCAACCTGCATCGAGACTGCAAAACTGCGCCGACAGCAAATCCCCGCCGAGCGCGCGGCGCTCGTTCGCCCCCTTTTGCAAAGGGCGCAAAGGCAGACGACGGCTACGTGAATGGCCCTTTTGAAAAGAGGCGAAGTTACAATCCGCGCCTCGCAACGAGGCCTTCCCCCGTGACCGATCCCCAACTCGCGTCGGCGCCGCCCGCGCGCCGCGCAGCGCTCGCCTTCATCTTCGTGGTGGTGCTGATCGACGTGCTCTCGTTCGGCCTGATCATCCCGGTGCTGCCGCACCTGATCGAGGACTTCGTCGGCGGCGACACCGCCACCGCCGCGTACTGGATCGGCGCCTTCGGCTTCGTGTTCGCGGCGATCCAGTTCGTGAGTTCGCCGATCCAGGGCGCTTTGTCGGATCGCTACGGCCGGCGCCCGGTGATCCTGCTGTCGTGCCTCGGCCTGGGCCTGGATTTCATCTTCATGGCTGTCGCCAATACGCTGCCGTGGTTGTTCGTCGGCCGCATCATCTCGGGCATCACTTCGGCCAGCTTCACCACCGCCAATGCCTACGTCGCCGACGTCACCCCGCCGGAACAGCGCGCCAGGAGCTACGGCATGATCGGCGCCGCATTCGGCGTCGGCTTCATCATCGGTCCGCTGGTCGGCAGCTGGCTCAGCGTGATCGACCTGCGCCTGCCGTTCTGGTTCGCCGCCGGGCTGGCGCTGCTCAATTTCTGCTACGGACTGTTCGTGCTGCCGGAATCGTTGCCGCCCCAAAACCGCAGCGCGCGCTTCGACTGGTCGCATGCCAATCCATTCGGCGCGATGGTGCTGCTCAAGCGCTATCCGCAGGTGTTCGGGCTCGCCGCCGTGGTGCTGCTGGCGAACCTCGCGCACTACGTCTATCCGAGCATCTTCGTGTTGTTCGCCGACTACCGCTTCGGCTGGGGCGCGGGCGAGGTCGGCTGGGTGCTCGCCGCAGTCGGCGTCTGCAGCGTGGTGGTCAACACCCTGCTGGTCGGCCGCAGCGTGCGCTGGTTGGGCGAACGCGGCACGTTATTGCTCGGGCTCGGCTGCGGCGTGGCCGGCTTCATGATCTACGCGGTCGCCGATGTCGGCTGGGTCTTCCTGATCGGCTTGCCGATCAGTGCGCTATGGGCATTGGCCGCGCCGGCGACGCAGGCCCTGATCACGCGCCAGGTCGGCGCCGACGTGCAGGGTCGCATCCAGGGCGCGCTGATGAGCCTGATCAGTCTCGCCGGCATCGTCGGGCCGGTGATCTTCGCCAGCAGCTTCGGCTATTTCATCGGCGAGCACGCGCCCGTACACCTGCCCGGCGCGCCGTGGTGGATCGCGGCGCTGTTGCTGGCCACGGCGGTGCTGATCGGATGGCGCTACGCGCGCACGCCGTCGGGCGAGGCGGTCGAAACGGCTGCAAGCGAAACGGCGTAAGGTTTTTCGCGTGCGCCTCGACGGCGTCTCACCGACCGCCGGCGCTCGCTGTTGTTGGAACGTCGTCCATGTCTCTGGAGGTTTGCCATGCGCATCGCCACGTTATTGTTGGTCTCGCTGCTGTGCAGCGCCTGCGGTTCGGTCGAATACCGCGACACCAACGCTGCAGTCGACGCCAATCCGCTATGCGCCGGCGACAATAGCGATCGCCCCGGTGAACCAGCGAGTTCGAAGGACTGCGAACGTACCAGCGAGACTTCCTGGAGTTCCGGGCAGGACGAGGACGGCGAAGCGATCGATTTCAGCGGCAAGGCCGACGACTGAACTCGTGCGCGTGATCCGACACTGTGTTTGCATGCCGTGAAGCTGCCGGTGTTGCAACGTGAACAATTCAGGAAAAGCCTTGTTTTCAGCGTCTGAATCGTACGCGCGTTGACTATGAAGTCACGGCCGCTCCGATAAGTTGGACGCACTCACGAAGCCCAGGTGGCTCCGGCTTCGTGGCCAAGCCAACAGGAGATGTTCCCCCATGACCACGCAGAACAACGCACGCAGGATCGACACGAACGCCGAAGACACGTACTGGCAGAGCCAGTACCAGAACGAGAACTACTACGAGGCCGGCAGCAAGTACGACGATTATCAGGGCGCGTACCGCACCGGCTACGAAGGCTATGGCCGTTATGGCGACAGGAAGTTCGACGAAGTCGAGAACGACCTGCGCAACGACTGGGAACGCGCCAAGGGCAACACGCAGATGGCCTGGGACAAAGCCAAGCACGCGGTCAAAGCCGCATGGCATCGCGTCGAGCGTGCCATGCCCGGCGATGCGGACGGCGATCGCCGCTAAGCGTGCACGTGTAGACGAGGGGAGGAAGCGGGCTGCGGCCCGCTTTCTTTTTGTTTCGCCCCGACGCAGAAGCGGGCTGAGCAAAGCAGTAGCAGGAGCAGATCAAAAGCAACTCTCCCCCGGCCCCTCCCTGTCGGGAGGGGAGCAAAGCGGCGGTTCTGATCAGGCCTATGTGTTCTCCTGGGATTTCGCCAAGCCACTCTCAGATCCCTTGAACTCGGCTTGTCTCCCCTCATTGAAAAAGAGGGGCTGGGGGAGATTGCTTTGCCCTACGCACGGCGTTGACGCACTAGTGCCGATGCTCGCCGCATGACCACGCCAGCACGCGGTGCGCACGCGCCCGACCCCTCCGCACAAGCCGCCGCCGACGCCGGCCTGATCCACGTCAGCGACGCCGACCCCGGCATCAGCCGCCGCCGCGCCGGCAAGGGTTTCTCCTATCGCACCCCGGATGGCCGTGCGTTGCGCGATTCCGCCACGCTCGCCCGCATCCGTGCGCTCGCGATTCCACCCGCCTACACGCAGGTGTGGATCTGCACGCAGCCGCGCGGCCACCTGCAGGCCACCGGTCGCGATGCGCGCAAGCGCAAGCAGTACCGGTACCACGCGCAATGGAATGCGTCGCGTGGCGACGGCAAGTTCGAGCGCATCGTCGCTTTCGGCCAGGCGCTGCCGCGACTGCGGCGGCGCCTGCGCGCGGACCTGAAGCTGAAGGGCTTCCCGCGCGACAAGGTGCTGGCGATCGTGGTCGCGTTGATGATGGACACGCTCGCCCGCATCGGCAACGACGAGTACGCGCGCAGCAACAAGTCCTATGGCCTGACCACGCTGCGCAACCGCCATGTCGAGTTCGTGCGCGGCGGGCGCGCACGCCTGAAGTTCCGCGGCAAGGGCGGCCTCGAGCACGACATCGAACTCGACGACAAGCGCCTGGTGAAACTGGTGCGTGGCTGCCAGGAGTTGCCCGGACAGGCCTTGTTCCAATACCGCGACGACGACGGCACGGTGCAACCGGTCGATTCCGGCGCGGTCAACGACTACCTGCGCGATGCGATGGGCGAGGTCTTCACCGCCAAGGATTTCCGCACCTGGGGCGGCACGCTGCAGGCATTCCGGCATTTCGCGGCGACGCCGTTGCCGGTCGGCAAGCGCGGCGATGCCAGCGAACGAGCGCTCGCCGCGGCGCAGAACCTCGTGGTCAGGACAGTGGCCGACGCGCTGGGCAATACCGTCGCCGTCTGTCGCAAGGCCTACATCGATCCGGCCGTGTTCGCCGGTTGGCGCGACGGCAGTCTGTCGCGCACGGCGCAGGAAGCCAGCGGCGCGCGGCAATGGGAGCTGGCGGCGCTGCGCTTCCTCAAGCGCGCGCGCAAGGAGGCCGCGCGTCAGGCGAAGTCGCGCAACAGGCGGTGAGCGGGCGCGCTGCCGGCCTCGAAGAGGTTGTTCACCCGGCGTGGCCGCGCGCGGCGGGATACTCGCGCGCCCGATCCACGCGAGGTGCGTCATGGCCAGATGCGATGTCTGCGGCAACGACTACGACAAGGCGTTCACCGTCACCATGCCGCACGGCAGCGGCACGTTCGATTCGTTCGAATGCGCGATTCATGCCCTGGCGCCGACCTGCGCGCATTGCCAGTGCAGGATCATCGGCCACGGCGCCGAACACGACGGCACGTTCTACTGCTGCGCGCACTGCGCCAAGCATGCGGGGGTCAAGGGCATCGACGATCGGGCGTGAGTCCGCGCGATGCGTGCCGGCCGTCCCGGGATGATGGCCTGCTCGGTTCCCTGCTGATCAGAATGCCATCTCGGCCAACATCGTCGCCGGCAACGGCGTCAGCGCCCAGAACGGCACGCCGACCTGCGCCCACGACTGCGCCGTCTCGTTGAGGATCTCGAGCAGGACGACGAATGCCTCCGGTTCCGCGGCCCGCCAGGCATCGGCGTGTTCGAGCAGCAGCAGGTAGCCGGCGGCAGGCAGCCACGACAGGTCGTCGAGGCAGTCGGCCAAGGCATCCCAGTTGCTACCGAACCAATCGGGGAAACGCAGTGCCTGCGCGATCGCTTCCAACGCCTGCGACTTGTCCAGGCAGCCGGCGAAATCCACCGGCAGGACCGCGAAGGACAACGCATTCGCGGCTTCGATCAACGCCACGCGGTCGCGCGCATCGACGAAATAGGCGCCGCCCTGCGTAGCGTCGGCGAGCAGCGCGCTGAGCTCGAGCGCACTCATGGGCGCGCTCCTGCGTCGATGCGGCGGAAGCTACGGTAGTGGTCGTCGCTGTAGTAGAACTCGACGGGCGCGCGTTTACCTGGAATGCCGCCTCCGGTGACGATGCGGCGCGCGCCGCGGTCGCGCGATCCGGGCGTCTCGACCGTGTATTCGCGGTAGTAGCCGCGCGGCCGCGACGGCAGGAGCCGCTCGCGGTTCTGGAAATTACCGCCATCCTGGCGGTAGGCATGCGGCCCGCCGCGCTCGATGCGCTGCAGCGTCGCGAGCGCCTCGGGTGGCAGCCCGGCCTGCGCAGCGATGCGAGTGGGGACGTCGCGTTGCGCGAGTGGCGGACTGGCCGATGGCGTATCGGATTGCGCTGCAGGCGTGACGGCAGGCGTCGACGCGGGCATGTTGGTCGTGGGTGCGCGCTGCCACGCCCACAGCGCGAGCGCCACCAAACCCACCACCAGCCAGCCGTATCGCCGCATTGCGCATTGCCCCGGTGTTCACGCTCGCAGCCGAGCCGTCGTTCGCGCCCGGCAACGCGAATTCCGCGACCCGCGATCAGCCGCAATTGATGCGAGTGATCGTATTGGCCTCGTCGACGTAAAGATTCAGGCGCTCACCATTGAATTCCTTGGTGATCGGCTGGCCTGGTTGCAAGGTACGCGCCATGCTGGCGCCGGATGCGCTGCGCGCCTGCTCCTGCACGTCGGCCGAACCCTTCTGGCCGACGAACGACTGCGCCTTGGTCGCATCGCAGCTGCCGCGGGACGGCGCCGCAGGCGCAGGTGCCGGCTCGGACTGTTCGGGCTTGGTCATGGCCGGACCGCAGGCACTGAGCAGGACGGCGCAGGCGAGCGCGGAAAGCAGGGTCTTGGGCATCGGACTGTCCTCGGGTTGCGCGGGCGGGCGACGCTGCGCAGCGGCATCGTCGCGGTTCGTGTCGCCGGCGATGACATCGTCAGCCGCATGTGATCGACGTGATCTTGTTCTCGGCATCGACGTTGATGCCGACGCGGTCCTCGCGGAAGTCCATCGTCACCGCCATGCCGGGCTTGATCACGCGCGCGTTGCGTGCGCCGCTGTCGGCGACGACCTTGTCGACGACGGCCTGCGTCGCGACCTGGCCGATCGCCGACTGCGCCTTGGCTGCATCGCAGGTCATTGCACCAGGCGACGGTGCGGCGCCGTCGACCATCTGGTCGCTGCGTGCGCTCACGCCCTTCGACGGCGGCGCGCCTGCGGGATCTTCGATCATGTCTGTGTTCTCCAGTTGCTCGCCTTGCGGCGATGGCGTCGTGCTTGAGGATGCCGGCGGCGGCGGCGCGGGATCCTCGCTCATCTGGGTGTTCCTCGCGTTTTCGCCCTGCGAAGGCGTTGCGTTGCACGCGGCCAGCAAACACAACAAGGCTGCGGCCAGCGGGATCGACAACGGGATCGACAATCGGGACATGGCGCACTCCTGCGGGAAGTTCGCGCAAGCCTGCACCGGCCTGCGTGTGCGCAGCGTTAACCGCGGCAGCGGTGTTCAGGCCGACGCCACGCACTCCGACGCCATGCTCTCGGACGCCATGCCCTCCGCATGCACGGCCACCAGCCGCAACAGCAGGCGCGACAGGGTCACCACGTCCTGGTGGTTGTGGGCGGCGACCCGGCGCAGATCGGTGGCGGCACCGCCGCGCAGGTAGGCCAGCCATGCGGCCGGTGCCTGCGATCCCGGCAGGTCGTCCTCGCGCAGGATCCGCAGCAGCTCGCGCTCGACCGTCGCCAACCGGCAGTTCTCCCACACGCCGCGATAGCGGCGCCGCGTCGGGAACAGCAGGTCGACATGGTCGAGTCCGGCGAGTGGATCGCGCATCCGCGCCAGCCGGTAACGCGTCTTCAGCAACGGCGCGTCGTAGCAGCGACCGTTGTAGCTCGACAGCACCGTATGCGGCGCCAGCCAGGAGGCGAACACGTCGAGCATCGCCGGCTCCGCCGCCATCGTCGTGATCAGCAGCTGGCGGATGCGCAGGCCGTCGCCGTGCGCGTCGTCGCAATGCCAGTCCGCCGCGCCGATCATGAAGGCGCGTGTGCCGGTACCGCCGGCCAGGCCTGTGGTCTCGGTATCGAAAAACAGCAGCGCGCGCGGATCGATCGCGTCCTCACGCTTGGCGAAGGCCAATGACAACGCCGATGTCGGCGTGGGCATCGGCAAGCGTGTCGTGAGCAGGCGCAGGCCCGGCGCGATCTCCTCGCCGGGCACTGCGCGATCGACCGGCCCGCGCACGGGCAAGACCACGCGATTGCGCACGCCGAGCAGGCGGCGCAACGCATCGATCGATTGCGCGGCTGGGCGCGCGGGTGCGTTGCTTGTCTCCCTCCCTGCATTTGCAGGGGGAGGAGCAAGGCCAGCCTCACGCTTCAATGCCCGCAACTTCTCTAGCGAAATGCTCATCTCCGCCTCGCGCGTGCAGTTGCGGCTTCCGGCTCCCTCCCCTGCGACTGCAGGGGAGGGTTGGGGAGGGGTGCCGTTGGATCCCGAGATGCTGAAGACACCCCCTCCCAACCTGTCCGGCCCTCGGGCGTAGCCCGAGGGCGTTCGTCAGCACGCGCGCCAGTGGCGCGCAAGCGTGCTTCCTCACCCCCTGCATTCGCAGGGGGAGGAGCAAAGCCAAGCCCGTGACTTCCGCCGTTCCCACAAACGCGATCCATCACTCGTCACCATCCGCTGCCACCAACAACCCCAACACCCGCAACGCCAACTGCTTCGGCGTCGCGTCCAACTTGCTCTCGTCGACCGCCAGCACCGGCCCCACGCACGCCGGACATCCCGCCACGCAATCGCAACGCTCGACCAATTCACGCGCGCGCTGCACCAACTCCGCCTGCCGTTGCCACAGCGGCTCGCTCAGCCCGACGCCGCCAGGAAAGTTGTCGTACAGATAAACCGTCGGCACGAA
>JACMKK010000074.1 GCA_014380115.1 Luteimonas sp.
AACACGCCGACCAGTTCGCGCCCTTCGATTTGCGCGCGCTGTGATGGCGCCTTCTCGCCCGGCGGCGGGAAGCCCTTGTAGGCGACGTTCTGCTCGGTGTCGTGCAAGGCATGGCTGCTGAGCGGACGCGAGAAGCGCATCGCGAAATACAGCTGCCTTCCCGGCGCCCAGCCGCGCGTCTCGCGGAAGCCCGTCACCGTGCCGTCGGCGCGCACGCGCAGCCGCGACCACAAGGTCTTGCCCGGGTAGTCGTACATGCTCGTGCGCAGATCGACCAGCACGTGCGCGGGCTTGCCTTTTGGGAAACTGTAGCGATGCACGCCGACGCGCTCGCTGGCGGTGAGTTCGGCGCGGATCCTGTAGTCGTCCAGCGTCACCGCGTAGTAACCGGGTTGCGCGATCTCGTCGTCGTGCCTGAAGCGCGAGTGATAACCGCTGCCCGGCTTGGCCGTGTCGCCGCGCTCGAGTTTCGCCTCGCCGGCGATCGGCATCAGCAGCACGTCGCCGAGATCGGAGTGGCCGGTCCCGGAAAAATGCGTATGCGAGAAGCCGATGATGGTGCTGTCGTCGTAGCGATAGCCGGCCGCCCAGTCGTAAGCATCCTTGCGCGGTTTGATCTGCGTATCCGGACTGAGCTGGATCATGCCGAACGGCAGCACCGCGCCGGGGAAAGTGTGGCCTTCGCCGCCGGTGCCGATCAACGGATCGACCGATGCGTAGGCCCGACTGGCTGCCTCGCTGGCGGCCTTCGGTGGCGTGGCGGCGATCGTCGCGGAGGTCAGGGCCCACGCACAGGCCAGAAACCAGGCCATCCACCCGGGCCCTCTCCGCGTCGATCGACGATGTCCGCTCATGGTTTCGCTCCGGTAGCTGCGCTCGGGCACGCTCGGTCGGGCGCCTTCAAGGTGAATTTAGATCGCTCCAATTCGTCGCAAGCTAGCACGAGGACCGCGCCACATCATGTTGCGTCGCAGGATGCAGGCAGGCTCGAGGCGGCGCAGGATGACGTCAATTTAGAGCGATCCAAATCCCGGATGCCCTTTCTGATCAAGGACACACCACGGTGACGCCGAACGCATCCCCGCCCGGACGCGTGACGCTGTCCGATGTCGCCAAGGCCAGCGGCCTGTCGCGGGCGACGGTGTCGCTGGTGTTGCGCGGCAGTCCGTTGGTGCATGCCGATACCCGCGCCCGGGTCGAGGCCGAACTCAAGCGCCAGGGTTACGTCTATCACCGCGGCGCGGCCAACCTGCGCGGCAGGACGTCCACCGCCGTCGCGCTGGTGATCAACGACCTGTCCAACCCGTTCTTCGCCGAGTTCGCCGCCGGCGTCGACGAGGCCCTGGCGACCGCCGGCTTCGTCACCTTGCTCGGCAGCACCGGCGAATCGGTAGAGCGACAACAAGCGGTGCTGGCCTCGCTGCTCGAACACGACCCGGCCGGCATCATCCTGTCGCCGGCAGAAGGCAGCGATGGCGCGCGGCTGCGTGCGCTGGTCGGCGATCGCACGCCGGTGCTGGTGTTCAATCGCCAGCTGCACGACGGCACGACCGAGGCCGGCTGGGATTTTCTCGCCCTCGACAATCAGCGCGGCGCGCGCCTGGCCACCGAATACCTGCTCGACCTCGGCCATCGCCGCATCGCCTTCTTCGGCGGACACCGCGACTCCAGCTCGTGCCGGCAGCGCCGCGAAGGCTATCGCGAGGCGTTCGCCGCGGCCGGGATCACGCCGGAGCCGCAATGGCTGGTCGAGTGCGCACCGACGCGCCTGGAAGCGGCCGGCCAGACCGGCGCCCTGTTCGTGCGCGACCCCGCGCCGACCGCGGCGGTCTGCTACAACGATGCGGTCGCGCTCGGACTGATGGCGGGCCTGTCCGCGCGCGGTCGTCGCGCCGGCCACGACTTCGCCGTGATCGGCTTCGACGACATCCCCGAGGCATCGGTGAGTTCGCCGCCGTTGACCACGATCGCGGCCGCGCCGCGCGAACGCGGCCGCCAGGCCGCCGAACTGATCCTGCAGCGCCTGCGCGATCCCACGCAGCCACCGATCAGCACCGTGGCGCCGGTGCACCTGGTCTTGCGCGACAGCGACATGCCGCTGCAGCGGAGCGCGGCATGAAGCATGCGGGCGAGGACCGGCGTCCGATCGTCTGTTTCGGCGAGGCGTTGATCGATTTCCTCGCGCAAGCCCCGCTCTCGCCGCAAGCGCCACGCGCCTTCCTGCAGTTCGCCGGCGGCGCCCCCGCGAACGTCGCGGTGGCGGTGGCGCGACTCGGCGGCCATGCCCAATTCGTCGGCATGCTCGGCGAGGACATGTTCGGCGATTTCCTGTTGGCGCAGTTGCACGACGCTGGCGTCGATGTCGGTTACGTCATGCGCACCGCCAGTGCGAAGACCGCGCTGGCTTTCGTCTCGCTCGATGAAGACGGCGAGCGCAGCTTCAGCTTCTATCGCCCGCCCGCCGCCGACCTGCTGTTCCGCGCCGAGCACTTCGATGTGCGCTGCCTCGACGAGGCCGCGGTGTTCCACGTCTGCTCGAACAGCCTGACCGAAGCCGACATCGCGCAGACCACCGTGGCCGGCATGCGCCGCGCGCGCGCGGCGGGCGCGCTGGTCAGCATGGACGCGAACCTGCGGCCGTCGCTGTGGTCCGCCGATACCGATCCGGCGCCGCGACTGTGGGCCGCACTGCTCGAGGCGGATCTGGTCAAACTGTGCCGCGCCGAACTCGACTTCCTGGCCCAATCGGCAGGCACGGAATCGGCCGCGTTGCAGCGCCTGCTGGCTGGACACGCGCGTTGCGTGCTGGTCACCGATGGCGCCGCGCCGATCCGCTGGTTCGCGCGCGATGCGCAAGGCACCGTGGCCACATTCCGCATCGCCGCAACCGATACGACCGGCGCCGGCGATGCTTTCGTCGGTGGGTTATTGCACCAGTTGGTAGCGCAAGGCATCACTGCCGGCACTTTTTCGGACTTCCTCGCGCAACCCGCGCGCCTCGAGGCGGCACTTGCCTTCGCCGCCGCCGCGGGCGCGTTGGCGACGACACGGCACGGTGCGTTCGCGGCGATGCCCGAGCGCGAGGACATCGAACGACTGCTGCAGGCCCAGGCATGAACGACAGCCCGCTTCCCGATTTTCGTAGCGCCGGTTTCCTGCGCAAGCACATCGCCGACACCATGGCGTTCTACCACCCGCGCGCGATCGATCCGCAGGGCGGCTTCTTCCACTACTTCCGCGACGACGGCAGCGTCTACGACACCTCACACCGGCACCTGGTCAGCAGCACGCGTTTCGTCTTCAACTATGCGATGGCGGCGCGCGAGTTCGGACGCGACGACTACCTCGACGTCGCGCGTCATGGCTTGCGTTACTTGCGCGAGGTCCATCGCGACCCGCGTTCGGGCGGCTACGCCTGGACGATTCGCGACGGCGTAGCGGAGGACCGGACCAACCACGCTTACGGCGTCGCCTTCGTGCTGCTGGCGTACTCGACCGCGGTGAAGGCGGGCATCGGCGAGGCTGCGCCGTGGATGGACGAGACCTGGGCCTTGCTCGAATCGCGCTACTGGGATGCCACGGCAGGGCTGTACCGCGACGAAGCCGATGCCGAGTGGCGCTTCACCGACTACCGCGGCCAGAACGCCAACATGCACCTATGCGAGGCGATGCTCGCCGCGTTCGAGGCCAGCGGCGATGCGCGCTATCTCGATCGCGCGCTGCTACTGGCCGAAGGCATGACGCGTCGCCAGGCTGCCAAGGCCGGTGGCCTGGTCTGGGAGCATTACGACCGCGAATGGAACGTCGACTGGGACTACCACCGCGACGATCCCAAGCATCTGTTCCGTCCGTGGGGTTTCCAGCCCGGCCACCAGACCGAATGGGCCAAGTTGCTGCTGATCCTCGATGCGCATCTGCGTGATCGCATCACGCCTGTCGACTGGCTGCTGCCGACCGCGTTACGCCTGTTCGACACCGCGGTGGCGCGCGCCTGGGACGACGTCAACGGCGGCCTGCGCTACGGCTTCGCGCCCGACGGCACGATCTGTGACGACGACAAGTATTTCTGGGTGCAGGCCGAGTCGCTGGCTGCAGCGGCGCGACTGGCGGATGCGACCAGCGATTCCGCGTACTGGAACTGGTACGACAAGTTGTGGACCTACAGCTGGCGCCATTTCGTCGATCACGAACACGGCGCCTGGTACCGCATCCTCGATCGCGACAACCGCAAGTACAGCGACGAGAAAAGTCCGGCCGGCAAGACCGACTACCACACCATGGGCGCGTGTTACGAGGTGTTGCACCTGCTGCGCACCGCGGATGAATGACATGGATGAGCGGCATCGCTGTCGCGGCTCCCGCTGTTACGAAGCCCGCAATTACAAAGCTATTTCTACGAGGCGATGGGCACCCAGGCCGCGCCTTGTCGCGCGCTGGCCACCGCAGCCTCGATGAAGGCCATGCCGGCGACGCCGTCGTCGATGCCGGGGAGATCGAGATCGTCCGGCGGCGGCTCGCCGGCGATTTCCGCGGCGATCGCACGGAAAGCTTCGAGGTACAGGTTGGCGAAGGCCTCCAGGTAGCCTTCCGGATGCCCGGCCGGTATCCGCGTTAGCCGCTGTGCGACCTCGCTGACATAGCCGTTGCCGCGACGCAGGATTTCGCGCGGGCGGTCCGGGTACTTGACGATCAGCTCGTTGGGATGCTCCTGCTGCCACTCGAGCGAAGCCTCGCTGCCGTACACGCGCAGGCTCAAGTTGTTCTCTTCGCCGACCGCTACCTGCGAGCTGTGCAGCACGCCGCGAACGCCGCCTTCGAAGCGCAGCAGCAGATTGCCGTCATCCTCCAGGCGACGGCCGGGCACGAAGGTGGTGAGTTCGGCGCACAGTTCGCAGATGCGCAAGCCGGTGACGTAGCGCGCCAGGTTTTCCGCGTGCACGCCGATGTCGCCCATGCATCCGGCTGCGCCGCTGCGCGCCGGGTCGGTGCGCCAGGAGGCCTGCTTGTGGCCGCTGCTTTCGATGTCGCGCGCCAGCCACCCTTGCGAATACTCCACCACCACCTTGCGCAGCGTGCCGAGCGCACCACTGCGCACCAGTGCGCGCGCCTGTTTCACCATCGCATGGCCGGTGTAGTTGTGGGTCAGCACGAATACCTTGCCGCTGCGCGCGACCGTCTCGCGCAAGGCGCGCGCCTCGGCCAGCGTCAGCGTGACCGGCTTGTCGCAGACCACGTTGAAGCCGTGGTCCAGGAACAGCGTCGCGGCCGGGAAATGCTGGTCGTTCGGGGTGACGATGACGACGAAGTCCAGCCGTTCGCCGAGCGGGCGTGCCGCCTCGGCAACCGCCATGTCGCGATAGCTGCCGTACGCCCGTTCGGCAGCCACGAACAGGTCGGCCGCCGAATCACGCGAGCGCTGCGGGTCCGATGAGAAGGCGCCGGCGACGAGTTCGGCCTGCCCGTCCATCTGCGCGGCGATCCGGTGCACGGCACCGATGAACGCGCCACGTCCGCCGCCGACCATGCCGAAGCGCAGCTTGCGCCTTGTCACGCCATCCCTCCGCGCCCACGACCCTCGAAAGCCGCGTCGAACGCCACGGCGCTCGGCGGGAAGTCGAGCCGGCGCACATAGGCCGCGGCCTCGGTGGCGCCGTGCACGCGATCCATGCGCGCGTCCTCCCATTCCACCGACAGCGGGCCGCGATAACCGATGTCGTTCAACGCGACGATGATGTCCTGGAAGCGGACGTCGCCACGCCCGACCGAGCGGAAGTCCCAGTGGCGGCGTGCGTCGCCGAATTCGGTATGGCCGCCGAACACGCCCACGGTGCCGTCGCCGCGCCCCCACCAGACGTCCTTCATATGGACGTTGAAGATGCGCTCGCCGAAGGTGCGCAGGAAGCGGACGTAATCCACGCCCTGGTAGGCGAAATGCGAGGGGTCGAAGTTGAAGCCGAAGCGCGGGTGGTAGTCGACCGCTTCCAGTGCGCGCTGCGCGCTGGCGATGTCGAACGCGATCTCGGTGGGATGCACTTCCAAGGCGAAATTCACGTCGACCGCGTCGAAGGCGTCGAGAATCGGCCGCCAGCGCCGGGCGAAATCATCAAAGCCCTGCTGCAGATAGGCCTGCGAGGTCGGCGGGAAGGCATAGACCGCGTGCCAGATCGACGAGCCGGTGAACCCGGTGACCGTCGCCGGGAAATCGATCGCCGCCGCGCCCGGCCGCGCATCGAAGAACGCGCGCGCTGCCCTGGCCGTGTCGATCATCCGCGCGGCAGCGCGCTGGCGCACGCCTTCCGGCTCGCCGTCACCCCAGACCTCCGGCGGCAGGATCGCGCGATGGCGCTCGTCGATCCGGTCACAGACCGCCTGCCCGACCAGATGGTTGGCGATCGAATGACAGCCCAGCCCCTGCGCCTGCAGCACGCTCCAGCGCTGATGCACGTAGTCCGGCGAAGCCAGCGCGCGTTCGACATCGAAGTGATCGCCCCAGCACGCCAGTTCCAGGCCGTCGTAGCCCATGGCAACGGCCTGCGTGGCGAGTTCGTCTAGCGAGAGGTCGGCCCATTGCCCGGTGAACAGCGTGACGGGACGTGGCATTGCGGAACTCCTGTTATTCGTGCACCAACTCGTTCATGCATCGACGCGTTCGATGCGATAACCGCGCGCGCGGTCGACCCGATGGACGATACCGAAGATCAGCGCGATCGCGAGCGGCAGCACCGCCCACACCGGCAGCACGTTCGCGGCGCCGTAGGTAGTGTTGATCCAGCCCATGACCGGACCGGCCACCGCAGTCGAGAACGCGCCGGCGGC
>JACMKK010000497.1 GCA_014380115.1 Luteimonas sp.
CCGTAGTCGCGCCCGCGCGTGGCACTGTTACCGACCTCCGCACTGATGTCGGGCAGTTCGTGCAGGCGGGCGCACCGGCGATGACGTTGATTGCGGTCCACGATCTCTGGATCAACGCTGACATGACCGAGAACAATCTCGGCAACGTCAATCCGGGCGACGAAGTCGCGATCGTGCTCGACGTGATGCCAGGCGAAGTGTTCAAAGGCCGCGTGCGCAGCGTTGGCACCGGCATCAGTCCCGGCAAACAAGCTCAACCTGGGACGCTGCCTGAAGTTGACAACAGCCGCGACTGGCTGCGGCAGGCCCAGCGCTTCCCGGTCGCGGTCGAGTTCGATCCGTCCGAACGCGAACATCTGCGCGGGGTGCGAATCGGAGGGCAGGCCGACGTGTTGATCTACACGGGAGACCATAGCCTGATGAACTGGCTTGCCGGCGTCTTCATCAAGGTGATGAGCTACTTCTCGTATCTCTACTGATCACGCCGATGGAGCGCGCCGACAAAGCGGCACTACGACTGGCGATTGGCGTCGGCGTGGCGGTGCTGGTCTCCTATGGGCTCGCTCTGCCGCTGCCGTTCGTGCCCTGTGTGCTGACGGTGTTGCTGCTGTGCAAGCCAGGGCCACCCATCCCGTTTGTGAAGGGCGCGGTCCTGGCCTTGGTCGTCGCAGCATTGTTAGTAGCCGGCGTGCTGATGGTGCCTGTCCTGAAGCACTACGCGGCGACCGGTGTGTTGCTGACGGGCGCATTGCTCTACGCGGTGTTCTTTGCTGGCGCCCGCCAGGCGAATCCGCTGACGATCATTCTGGTGATCGCCATCACTGTTATTCCTGTGGCCGGCGTTGCCGATCAGGCCCTGACCACCGTGCTCAGCGTGGCCTTTGGGGTCGGCCTCGGTACTGGCGTCTTGGTCAGTGGAATCTCACACGTTTTCTTTCCAGATCCTCCCGCACCTGCCGATGCCGTCAGCGCCGCCGCCATCGTCAGTCCCGCGGCGGCGCGCTGGGCCGCGCTGCAGGCGACGGTCGTCGTGATGCCGGTCTTCGTGCTGGCGTTAAGCAATCCGGCGTTCTATCTGGCGGCAATCATTAAAACCGTGACGCTGGGTCAGCAGGCGGGTTCCACCAATGCGCGCTCGGCGGGACGTGAACTCGTGGGGTCCACCTTGATGGGCGCATGGATGGCCGCACTGGTCTGGGCCGGCCTGTCGATGCGGCCGAACCTGTGGATGCTGATGTTGTGGATCGTGGCAGCAACGCTGTGGGCCGGCGCAAAACTGTTTGGAGTCAGGCGCACGTCGTTTCCTCCGTCTTTCTGGAGCAACGCGCTGGTGACGATGTTCATCCTGCTCGGGCCCGCGATTGAAGACGCTGCCGTCGGCAAGGATGTCTACGCCGCTTCGGCCACGCGTGTCGCGTTGTTCGTCGCGGTGGCGCTATACGCGTGGGCGACAGTGTGGGTTCTCGAGCGCTGGCGTGAGTCGAGACCCAATGCGCTGGCCTTCAGGCGCACCTGAACGAGGGAAACTGACATGCTGAGGAACCTGGCGATCGGACTACCGATCATGCTGCTCTGCCTGACGTTGCAGGCGGCAGTCACTTACTGGAGTGTCAGGTTCTACATGCGGCAAGCCGGCCCGACGTTGCCCGGTAGCGGGCTTTTCGCAAACGTGCGCCCCCTGCTGATCGTGATGGTCGCGATGATGTTGGGCAACTTTGTGCAGATTGTGATCTGGGCGATTTTGTTCATCGTCTTGGGTGAGTTCAGCGCGTTGTATGAGGCGGTGTACCACTCAGCAGTGAACTTCACCTCACTGGGTTACGGTGACGTGGTGATGAGCGCGCGATGGAAGCTGATGGGTCCGCTGGAGGCTGCGAATGGTGTGCTGATGTTCGGCATGACGAGTGCGGCGCTGATGGCGATTCTTCAGCACTTGATCAAGGTGCAATTTGAAGCGAGGCGTCAGCAATAGCTAGAGCCCACGAGGGGGCGGAACAATCGGCACAGTTATCGCTAAGGTAGCAATTGAGCACACGCTGATAGTTGGGATCTAGTTGATCACAACAAGAACTCTGCGCACCGTCAGAGTCATCGCAAGCCTCGCAACGCACGGAATGCAACCGGCTCCTTGATACTCAGGACCGTCAAAAGTGCATGGCGGGGGCCAACACGTCACTCGAGATCTACCAACAGCACGTCGACCTAGCGAAGCAATCAAAGTAGAACGCATCAAGGCGACATTCGGGCCAATCGCTGTCACACGCCTGTGTGCGACAGCTGGCTCTACGACCCCAGCGGAATCGCGAGCGTCACCCACGCGTTCCATCCCTCGGGCCGGTTCTTTGCGTCGAACTCGTAATAGCCCCTTAAGTTGACGTACCAGTTCTGCCTGCCCACGGGGAAGAAGTAGCCGATCTGCGGACCGATGCCCGCGACGCGCGATTTGAAATCCCCCAGAACTGCACCCGAGCCACTGTCTCCAGTGAGCTGGTTGTAGAAGTACCCAACAACACCGACATGCAGCTGCTCCGAAAGAAACTGCGACGCGGCCCAGTCCAGGTGGGCGGTCGTGCCGTTCTTGTAATCGGTGTCCTTGTTTTCCCAGTTGTAGGTGAAGCCGAGCACGGCGGAAAACTCGTGGCCCTTGGTGGCATCGAGATACGTATAGCCGCCACCCGCATCGAGCGCCCAATGATTGGTGCCGATATTGGCCAGGCGACCCACTTCGTAGCTGCCCACCGGAACTCCCGCCATCGCATAGGCCATGAAGTTCTGGTTGCCCAGATTCCATTTCAGCGATGCAGTGGGGTACAAATCTCCGACGCTCTCCAGCGTGTCTTTCTGGCCGCTACTCAAGCTGCCGCCGGACGGTCCTGTCAATGCCGCACTGGTTTCTGCTCCGACGCGTCCGAACAGCCCCGTGATGCCGACTGAAGCCTGACCGCCCGCCACAGAGGTGCCGAATACATAACTCGGCGCGGCAATCGCAAGATCCGCTCGCACGTCCAACCCAGCCACCAGCACGCCACCGCGGCGGAACAGTCTGCTGGCATTCGCATCGGTCGAGCTGTGGTAATACAGAAACGGCAGAGACCATCCAGGCTCACCGGGTGCCGCGGCAAAACTGCTGAATTGTCCCGGTAGCCAGAAACTGATGCCGCCTTCGTCCGCATGGGCGGATGCCACGAAGCACAACGTGCTACTAGCGACAAGCGCGCGCGCGATTTGACTGCCAACCGATCGCGTCGGTCGGTGAAGTGCGTCGTGGAGTTTCGGCTCGTTCATTGTGAACATGCGTTGGCTCGTAGGCGTACAAAAATCACGGTGACGAACGCGCCTTGATCCACGCCGTCGATAAGCGCGAGCACCGCGGCGGTGATGGCACCACGTCTTGAGACATTGGTAGTCATGACAGGTCCCCCCTAGTTGACCAGTTCAATATCTCCCGGCTTCCAGCTCTTGTTGTGCCACGCCTCGGTCGGACCGTACAGCCGCAGGATCACGTTCCAGCCCTTGCC
>JACMKK010000498.1 GCA_014380115.1 Luteimonas sp.
ATCGACTTCGACGTCGGCCTGCGCAACCTCGACCTGATCATGGACTGCGAGCGCCGCGTGGTGTACGACTTCGTCAACGTCGTGCACGGCGAGGCCTCGATCAGGCAGGCGCTGATCAAGGACAAGCGGCTCGACAACCTGTTCGTGCTCGCGGCGTCGCAGACGCGCGACAAGGACGCGCTGACCAAGGAAGGCGTGCAGAAGGTGCTCGACGACCTCGCCGAGGACGGCTTCGACTACATCGTCTGCGACTCGCCCGCCGGCATCGAGAAAGGCGCGTTCCTGGCGATGTACTTCGCCGACCAGGCCGTCGTAGTCGTGAACCCCGAAGTGTCGTCGGTACGCGACTCCGACCGCATCCTCGGCCTGCTCGCCTCGAAGACGCGGCGCGCCGAGAACGGCGAGCGCGTCAAGGAATTCCTGTTGCTCACGCGCTATAGCCCGTCGCGCGTGGCCGATGGCGAGATGCTGTCGGTCACCGACGTCGAGGAGGTGCTCGGCCTCAAGACCATCGGCGTGATCCCGGAATCGACCGACGTGCTCAACGCCTCCAACAAGGGCGAGCCGGTGATCCTCGACCTCGAATCTCCGGCCGGCCAGGCCTACGACGACGCCGTTGCGCGGCTGATGGGCGAGACGCGCCCCATGCGCTTCACCGAAGTGGAGAAGAAGGGTTTCTTCAGCAAGCTCTTCGGGGGTTGAGGCATGGGACTGTTCGATTTTCTCAAGACCAAGAAGAACACCGCTTCGATCGCCAAGGACCGCCTGCGCATCATCATCGCGCAGGAGCGCAGTGCGCAGGGCGGCCCGGACTATCTACCGCTGCTGCGGCGCGAGTTGCTGGAAGTGATCCGCAAGTACGTCAATGTCGACGTCGACGCGGTGAAGGTCGAGCTGGCGAAGGAAGGCGAGCACGACGTGCTCGACATCTCGGTCGCTCTGCCCGACGGACGTGCCGCCGCCTAGTCCCTTCGTAGGAGCGGCGTGAGCGGCGAGTCCTTCGTGATGATCCAGGAAAAGTTCGCAGCTCACGCAGCTCCTACGATGAATCACGCCGTGCTGCTGCTACGCGACATCGCCCACGCCGATGTCGCCGCCCTGCTCGCCCGCTACGGGTTGCATCTCGCCCGCGTCGACGACGGCGCGCCCATCCCCGGCAGCTACTGGGGCGAGCCCGAAGCGGGCTTGATCGGTGCGACCGTGTTCGCGCGCAACGACACTCCAGTGCACTCGTTGCTGCACGAGGCCGCGCACCTGATCGTGTTGCCACCGGAACGTCGCGTAGCCGTGCACACCGATGCGACCGATTCGATCGAAGAAGAGGACGCAGTCTGCCTATTGCAGGCGTTGCTCGGCGATGCGCTGCCCGGCGTCGGCCGCGCGCGCGTGCAGGCCGACATGGACGCCTGGGGTTACACGTTCCGCCTCGGTTCGGCGCATTCGTATTTCGAACACGATGCCGAGAGTGCGTGGCGCTGGTTGCAGACAAGCGGCCTGATCGGCGCCGACCGACGGCTGGTGATGCCTTAACGCGCCGTTCGGGCCGGCGAGTCCACTCGAGACCACATCACCTCGCCTGCGCCTACTGTGCCGGACCTGGCCGGTTGCTGTGCAAATGCGTGGCCGACGTCGACGTACCGACCGCGTCACGTGGGATCGCCATGGTCGACCAGCATGACCGATGGCTAATGCAGCGCAGAGGCCTTGTCGCTATCGTTGAACGACACGCGTCGCTCGACGCGCGACCATGATGCAGTCAGGCCGGGACAACCACCTCATGCGCTCGACAATCCGCGATACGCTCGATGTGGCCGATGCCGCGTACCCACGACGTCGTTTCCTCGCAACGTCACTGTCCGCCCTGACGCTGGCGGGCTTGCGACCGACGCCTCTCCTCGCCAGCGCGCCTCTTGAAGCTGCGGCGCACGCATCCGCGCTGCGTCTCATCAGCCAGCCCGGGCGTATCTTCAGGACGAGTCTGTCGGGGAATGAGGCCGTCGACAGCTGGGCGTGTTGGGTGATCGTGCAAGCAGACGACGATGCGGCAATCGAAGCCACGGGGCTGACCGTGGAGCTGTTCAACGGCACAGCACGCGTGAAATCAGCGTCCTACACCGCCGCGGGCGTGCGTGCACTGGCGATCAAGCCGCCGCTCACGCCCAGATTGCCGGATGGTAGCCTGCCGGCGCGGCCGATATTCTGGCCGTTGGCGATCCGTATCCGCCAGACCGAAGCCTCGCCGCTGGCCATCGACTCGATGCGCGTGGTGCTGGATCTGCGTTCCGGCAAGCGCACCGCGCAACAAGTCGATGTGACATTGCCGATCGAAACCTATCGGCAGAAATCCGAATTGCTATTCCCGTTTCGCGGCAAGGGCATCATCCTGCAGGCAGGCGTCACCAACGGCGGCCATCGAAATCGCAGCGGACAGTTCGCTCTGGATGCGTTCGGCGTCGATGACAGCTGGTCGATCATCGCGGCCGGCGATGGCAAGCAGAACACCGACTACCGGGGATGGGGGCGCGAAGTGCTAGCCCCAGCCGACGGCGTCATCGTGCGCGCACGCAGCGACCGACCTGACCAACCGCTGCCGGAAACGAGCGATCCGCGTTACTACGCGCCTGAGTACCCCAACGGCGGCGACGTCGGCAACATCGTGACCATCGATCACGGCAACGGCGAATTCAGCATGCTGGCACACTTCAAGGCCGGTTCGCTGCGGGTCAAGGTCGGTGATCGCGTTCGCCGAGGCCAGCCGCTTGGAGCATTGGGGAATTCGGGCGATACATCGGGTCCGCACGTGCACTACCAACTGCAGACAGGACCTGATTGGGAATACGCCGATGCGCTTCCGGTCAAATTCACCAACGTGGATCAGCAGTCCCTGGTGCGCGGCACCTATTTCGACGCTGAATAACGTCAAGACGCAACGCAAACCCGTGGGGCGCGCGGAGCGCTCCTCACTTGCGAAGAACCGAACCGCACACTAGCCTGCCTGCGTCGCGCCCGGCCCATTGCGCCGGCTTTCCGGAGATCTGCCTGTGAAGTATCGTCACGCCCTGCTCGCCCTCGCTGTTCTGGCGGTGCTGCCGCTCGCATCGTGCAAGCGCACGCCGACGCCCGAGGCGCCGGCCCCGGTCAGCGCGACCGGCGTGCCGATCGACCTGAAGAAGGAGACCGCCGACCAGTTCGTCGCGCGCGTCAATGCCGAATACAAGGCGATGTACCCGGAACTGACCGCGGCGCAGTGGCTGTCGTCGACCTACATCAACGACGACAGTCAGCTGCTGTCGTCGAAATCGAACGAGCGTTTCCTCGCGCAGCTGAAATCCTGGATCGGACAGTCCAAGCGCTTCGACGGCCAGAAGCTTTCGCCCGAGACCGCGCGCGCGATCATGCTGCTGAAGCTGGGCACCTCGCTGCCGCCGCCGAACGATCCTGCCAAGCTCACCGAGCTGACCAAGATCGCGACGAAGATGGAAGGCATGTACGGCTCTGGCGCGTACTGCAAGACCGAGGGCGACGCCAAGAGCTGCCGCCAGCTGGGCGAACTCGAGGACGTGTTGCGCGATCCGGCCGCCAGCTACGAGGATCAACTCGACGCCTGGCAGGGCTGGCACACCATCGCCCAGCCGATGCGCAAGGATTACGAGCGCTTCGCCGCGCTGGTCAACGAGGGCGCACGCGACATGGGCTTCGCCGACACCGGCGAGATGTGGCGTTCCGGCTACGACATGTCGCCGGCCGAACTGTCCGCCGAGACCGACCGCCTCTGGGGCCAGGTCAAGCCGCTGTACGAACAGCTGCATTGCTACGCGCGCACCAAGCTGGAAGCGAAATACCCCGGCAAGGGCTCGGTCAACGGCCTGTTGCCGGCGCATCTGATGGGCAACATGTGGCAGCAGGACTGGGCCAACCGCTGGGACATCCTGCAACCCTATAGCGACGCGGAAGCCGGCAGCCTCGATGTCACCGGCGCGCTGGAACGCCAGTACCAGGCCGACTACTCGGCCAAGCTGTTCGCCAAGAACTCGCTGGCCGATACCGACGAACGCGTCGAACTCGAACGCGATGCGCAAGTCGACATCGCCAAGAAGATGACCGAGCGCGCGCAGGACTTCTACACCTCGCTCGGCATGCAGAAACTGCCGGAGAGCTACTGGCAGAAAACCATGTTCATCAAGCCGCGCGACCGCGACGTGGTCTGCCACGCCAGCGCCTGGGACATGAATACCGAAGGCGACGTGCGCACCAAGATGTGCATCAAGCCGAACGAGGAAGACTTCACCACGATCTACCACGAGCTCGGCCACGTCTATTACTACCTGGCCTACAACAAGCTGCCGCTGATCTTCCAGGCCGGTGCGCATGACGGCTTCCATGAGGCGATCGGCGACACCATCGTGCTGGCGATGACGCCGAACTACCTGCAGTCGATCGGGCTAGTAGGAGAACAGCAGCAGTCGAACGAGGCCCTGATCAACTCGCAGATGCGCATGGCGCTGGCGAAGGTGGCGTTCCTGCCGTTCGGCCTGATGATCGACCGCTGGCGCTGGGGCGTGTTCGACGGCAGCATCCCGCCCGCGAACTACAACAAGGCCTGGTGGGACCTGAAGGCGAAGTACCAGGGCGTCGCGCCGGTGACGCCGCGCGGCGAGGAGTTTTTCGATCCGGGCGCGAAGTACCACGTTCCAGGCAACACGCCGTACACGCGCTACTTCCTCTCGCACGTACTGCAGTTCCAGTTCTACAAGGCGCTGTGCGATGCGGCCGGCTACAAAGGCCCGTTGAACGAATGCAGCTTCTACGGCAACAAGGAAGCAGGCGCGCGATTCCAGGCGATGCTGAGCAAGGGCGCGAGCCAACCCTGGCAGAAGACGATGAAGGAACTCACCGGCGGCGAGAAGATGGACGCCTCGGCGGTGCTCGAATACTTCGCGCCGCTGCAGACCTGGCTGGTGCAACAGAACGAGGGCAAGACCTGCGGTTGGCAGGCGCCGGCGACGACCGCTGCTGCCGCACCTGCGGCGAAGCCCGCTGCGACCCCGCCGAAACAGGGCTGAACCCTCCGCCCGTCATCCCCGCGTAACCCGGGGATGACGTCGCAAAGGGAGCGTGCGCCATGCGTACGACATCCGAGGCACGGGGCCGTGCGCGCAGCGCCAGCGACGAGTCGCTGATGCGCTGCGATGGGCAAACTGAAGCGCAGCGGTCAAGTTCGCGCAACTTCCCTCATCGATGCTGGCTGGGCCGGCGGACAGGGGTGTCGGCACGACCCTTTCCTGCGATGAGGTTGCCGCCATGCGTCAGCGTTGCCTGCCACTCTTCCACGCCGCCAGCGCGTTCGCGCTGCTGGCCTTCAGTATCGCCGCCTGCGCCTCCGAGCCCGTCGTGAGCGCCGAGAGCAAACATCGTCGCAACGATCACAAAGGACTGATCGTGATCGGCCATCGTGGCGCCAGCGGTTATCGCCCCGAACACACGCTCGAGTCCTATCGTCTGGCGATCCGCCAGGGCGCCGATTTCATCGAACCGGACCTGGTCGCCACCAAAGACGGCGTGCTGGTCGCGCGACACGAAAACGAGATTTCAGGCACCACCGACGTCGCCGCGCATCCCGAGTTCGCCGGCCGCCGCACCACCAAGACCGTCGACGGCGTCGCGCTGACGGGCTGGTTCACCGAGGACTTCACGCTCGCCGAGCTGAAGACGCTGCGCGCGCGCGAGCGCATTCCCGCGATCCGCCCCGACAACACGCGCTTCGACGGGCTCTACGCCATCCCCACCTTCGCCGAAGTGATCGCGCTAGCCAAGCGCGAGAGCAACAACGGGCGCAAGGTCGGGCTGTACCCCGAAACCAAGCACCCGACCTACTTCGCCAGCGAAGGCCGTCGCCTCGACGGCACGCCGATCCACGTCTCGCTCGGCGCCAAACTGGTCGAGGCATTGGTCGCGCAAGGCTTCACCGACCCGAAACGCGTCTTCATCCAAAGCTTCGAAGTCCAGAACCTGATCGAATTGCGAAAGCAGATCCTGCCGGCCGCCGGCGTGTCGTTCCCGCTGGTGCAGCTGTACGACGACATCTACGCGGCCAAGCCCTACGACATGGTCTACAACGTCGCGCACGGCACCGACCTCGCGGCGATCTACGGCGGCCTCGATGCAAACATCGAAGGCGGCATCACCGGCGAGACGCTGTACGGTGCGCTCGCCACGCAGCCGGCGTTGAACTGGATGAAGGCGAACTACGCCAGCGGCATCGGACCGTGGAAGGTCAACCTGCTGCCGCGCGTCGCGCTGGATCCGAAGGTCGACTACAACGGCGATGGCGCGGCCGAACTGGCGACGCGCAATACCGGCCGGGTGCATCCGTTGCTCGGGCGTGCGTTGAAGGCTGGCTTGCTGGTGCATCCGTACACGCTGCGCGCCGAGGAATCGTTCCTCACGCAGGCCCCGAACGGCGTCGCGCAATCTGCACTCGGCGAGGCGGTGCAGCTTTACGGGCTCGGCGTACAGGGCTTCTTCATCGACCAGCCCGACGTCGGCGTGGCGGCGCGCGACATCTTCCTCGAGCTCAATCGGCCAGGACGCGCGCACTGACGTCCAGGCGCCAGGCTGCGGGCGTTGAATGACAGCAGCCACTGCAAAAGCAAATCTCCCCCGACCCCTCTTTTTCAAAGAGGGGAGACAAGCGCTCTTCGGCTGCTGAGATGTGCTGTTCTCCACGTGCGGGGATCGACGTTTGTGGTGAACGCATGCAATGTGGTGATGCGCTCCCCTCTTTGAAAAAGAGGGGCTGGGGGAGATTTGCTTTTCCCCCTAAAGCCGCTCGGTCGGCTCCAGCGCCGCAGCGTCGCGCGAACAATCGGGCACGTGCAAGCCGACGCGCGCCTCCCAGTTCCAGAACAGCCAGCCCAACAACACGAACGCCGCGCTCCCCAGAGCCAGGTGCAGCGCGTGGTGGCTGAGCCACGGCGACAGCAGTCCGGCGATCAACGCATTCGAAACCAGGCTGGTGAACGCCTGCAGCGACGATGCCGAGCCACGCTGGCGCGGATACATGTCGAGGATCGCCAGCGTCAGGATCGGGAACACCAGCGCGATGCCGAACGAGCCGAGCATCATCGGCAGCACCGCCCACGGCACCGACGGCGTCGCGACGAGGTTGTAGACGATGTTGGCGACCGCCGCGACGCCGCAGCAGGCGAAGCCGATGTTGGCCAGGCGCGTGCCGCTGATGCGGCCGGCACTGCGCCCGGACATGAACGCGCCGAGCATCATGCCGCTGATCATCGGGACGAAGAACCAGGCGAACTGGCGCTCGTTGAGGTGCAGGATGTCGATCACGAATGCGGGCGCCGAGGCGATGTACAGCCACAACGCGCCGAAGTTGAAGGTGCCGGCCGCCGCCAGCCGCTGGAAGCGCCCGTTGAGGAAGATCGCGAAGTAATCTCGTAGCAGCCGCTTCGGCGCCAGCGACAGGCGCGCTTCGGGCGGGTGCGTTTCCGGCAGCTTCCACCAGGTCGCGACCAGCAGCAGCAGCGAGAACGCGACCAGGAACCAGAAGATCGCCGGCCAGCGCTCCCATCCCAGGATCCAACCGCCGATGATCGGCGCGATCGCCGGCGCCACGCCGAAGATCATCGACACCTGGCTCATCAGCCGCTGCGCGTCGTCGCCGTGCAGCACGTCGCGGATCACGGCGCGGCCGACGATCAGGCCGACGCCCGCCGACAGTCCCTGCAACGCGCGGAACAGCAGCAGCGTGGTCAGGTCGCGCGACAACGCGCAGCCGACCGATGCCAGCGTGAACACGACCAGCCCGCCGAGGATCACCTTGCGCCGGCCGATCGCATCCGACAGCGGGCCATGCACGATGCTCATCGCCGCGTAGGCCAGCAGATACACGCTGATCGTCTGTTGCATCGCCAGCTTGTCGGCCGCGAAGTCGCCGCCCATCTGCGGGAACGCCGGGAAGATCGTGTCGATCGAGAACGGTCCGAACATCGCCAGGCCGCCGAGCAGCAGCGCGAGGCGCGGGATCGAAACCTTCGCCGGAACAATCCCGCTCATGGCGTGCGCTTGGCCGCCGCGGCAGGCGCCTTGCGCGACGCAGGAGGTAACGGGCGCGCCAGCGCGGCGATGCGACTGATGCTTTCGATCGGCACCGCTTCCGCGCGTCGCTCCGTGGGCCACCACAGGAACACGTAAGCGCTGTTGGTGCCGAGCAGGCGGATATCGCCGGCCAGCGGCGCCGACTGGTTCGCGAGCGTCACCTGCACCACGTTTCCGCCACCGGCGCGGATGCGCTCCGCATCGTCGACGACGTACGCGAACAGCAGCCAGATCGAACCCCAGAACGCACCTACCACCAACCCGGTTTCCTGCGACATGCCCGGCCAGCGAAACAGCTTCGAATTCGCAAACACGATGCGGCCCCACCACTTTTTGCGTAGTGCCTCGACCCGCTCGGGGTGCCTGCGGCGGAACAGCAGGGGCCAGGTCGCCAGCCATGCCGCAGCCACCATCAACGCGATCGCCACGGCGTAACGCGGCTGGCGCAGACCGGCGACCAGGAAATCGCTGGCCTGCATGTATTCCAGCACCGGCAGGCCGAAACGGCGGTAGAACCAGTAGCTCAACCACAACCCCATGAACGAGACGAACAGATAGGCCAGCGTCACGAACAGGATGGGTTCACGCTTGAGGACTTCCAGCAAGTGCAACGCCATCGACGACGACGCCGGTTCGGTGCGCGACGACGTCTCCGCTTGCGCCGCATCGCGCGGCGCAACGCCAGGCACGTCGGCCGCTCCCTTCAGCTCGACCGTGTTGCCTTCGGGATCGATCACATATTGCGACGGCCCTTCGCCCTCGGCGCCATGGCGCAAACCGAATTCAGTGATCCGGACGCCATGCGCCTGCAGGTGCGCGACGATCGCCTCGCGATCGAACGGCTCCACGCGCAGGCATAGGTGGTCGAGATTGCGGCCTTCCTCGCCCGGCGCGGCGCCACCCATGCGGCCGAGCTTGCCGTCCACCGGCACCAGATCGATCAGCGACCGCCCCGCACGCAGCTGCAGCAGGCCGATGTCGTCCTGGCGACGCTCGACGCTGCAGCCAAGCACGTCGCAATAGAACGCCTGCATCGCGCCGGCGTCGCGCACGCGCAGGACGAGGTGGTCGATGTGCTGCAGTTGGAACGGCGGCTTGTCCATGGGCGCTTGCGTGGCGAACGGCGGGACATGGTACGTCGCCGGCTCCCGCTTCCGTGATCGGCTTCATCGCGCCTTGCAGGAGCGACGGCAGTCGCGACTCCCCCCGCCATGGGAACGCAGCTCGTCGCTGAAGCCAGGTCGCGACTGCCGTCCCCTGTACAGATTGGCCCGCAGTCACGCGCCGGCCGGCGGCGGCCCGGCCCGGGTTATAATCCTGCCTGCAGCACGTGGTGGGAGAAGCGGGCCAGCCTCCAATGGGCCTGGTCCGCTGCCGAAGGCGCAACGCCCGTAATCGCTCAGGCCCCAGACCGCCGCGTGCACACACTCTGGAGAGACCGGCGGCCCTCGCGGGCAGGAACCGGCGCCGAAGGGGCAAGCAGCGCAGCGCACCGTCATCCGGAACGCCGCGCTTCCAAACTCTCAGGCAAAAGGACAGAGGGGCGCGTCAGGAAAGTTCGATGCGGCGTTTCCACTCTGCGCCGTCATTCCCGCGGGGATGACGACGGAATGGTTCGCCGAGTCGGGTTTCCGAACCGACGCCGCGATGTAGCGGCGTTCCGCCGCTCCGCACGCCCTTTCCGGATCTCTGCCATGTCCAAGCCGCTGCCCTCGCCCTCCCTGCGCGACCTCGAGCACCATTCCGCCTTCGTCGAACGCCATATCGGCCCCAACGATGCCGAGATCGCGCACATGCTGCGCCTCATCGGCCATGACTCGCTCGATGCGATGACCGACGCGATCGTGCCCGGTAACATCAAGTCGCCGGCACCGCTGGCGCTGCCCGAGGCGATCACCGAAGTCGAGGCGCTAGCCAAGATCCGCGCGATCGCCGACAAGAACGAAGTCTTCAGGAGCTTCATTGGCCAGGGCTACTTCGGTACCCACACGCCCAACGTCATCCTGCGCAACATCCTCGAGAACCCGGCCTGGTACACGGCCTACACGCCGTACCAGGCGGAGATCTCGCAGGGTCGCATGGAAGCGCTGATCAACTTCCAGACGATGGTCGCCGACCTCACCGGCATGGAGATCGCCAACGCCTCTCTGCTCGACGAGGCCACTGCCGCAGCCGAGGCGATGACGCTGGCCAAGCGTTCGGCGAAGTCGAAATCCAATGTCTTCTTCGCCTCCAAGGGCCTGCACCCGCAGACGCTGGAAGTGCTGCGCACGCGCGCCGACGGCGTCGGCATCGA
>JACMKK010000499.1 GCA_014380115.1 Luteimonas sp.
GCGCGGCGCAGCAGGCGGCTTCGGTGGCCGCTGCTGCCGCGGCGGCGGCTTCGCAGGTCGCGTACGACGGCACCACCGACGGCTCCGTGATCTACGGCAACCTCTGCACCGGCTGCCATACCACCGGCGTCGGCAATGCCCCCAAGCTGGAAAAGGCGGCTTGGACCGCGCGCATCGCGCAGGGCCAGGACACGCTGCACAAGCATGCAATCGAGGGCTATACCGGCCCGGACGGCGGCATCATGCCGCCCAAGGGTGGCAATCCGGCGCTGACCGACGAGCAGGTCATCGCGACGGTCGACTGGATGATCGGCAACTTGAAGTAATGCCGTCCGATTCGACTCCAACGCCGCCGAAAGGCGGCGTTGTCGTTTCCACCGCACGCGGGAGCGCAGGGGAAGGCGGCAAGGGAGCTGCGCCGATCCCGCCAAAAATCTGCAATCGCGCGGTTAAAGTCTCCGAACGATCACCTAAAACACGAAGTCTGGTCGCGTAGGGATCCGGCACTATCCCGAGATGGGCTCGTGATCTGCCTGGCCTGCACGACGACCGCCTATCATCCCGCCCATGACCACGCCCGCCTTCCCGACCGTCCCCGGCCCGGTGTCGCTCCCCGGTCCGGCCGGCCTGCTCGAAGTCCACGTCGACCTGCCCGAGGACGACGTGGCGCCGCTGCCGCTGGTCGCGATCGTCTGCCATCCGCTGTCGACCGAGGGGGGCACGATGCACAACAAGGTCGTGACCATGACCGCGCGCGCGCTGCGCGAACTCGGTGCGACCACGGTGCGCTTCAACTTCCGCGGCGTCGGCCAGTCCGAGGGCGTGTTCGACGAGGGCAAGGGCGAACTCGACGACCTGCGTGCCGTCGCGGCCTGGGTGCGACAGCAGCGCGCGGATGCGGTGTTGTGGTTGGCCGGCTTCAGTTTCGGCGCCTATGTGGCGCTGCGCGCGGCCGCCGAACTGCAGCCGGCGATGCTGGTGACGGTCGCGCCGCCCGCGGGGCGCTGGGATTTCGCCAGCATCACCCTGCCCACCTGCCCCTGGCTGGTGATCCAGGGCGAGGCCGACGAGATCGTCGATCCGCAGGCGGTCTACGACTGGCTGAAGAAGACCAAGGCGCGGGCCGAACTCGTGCGCATGCCCGATACCAGCCACTTCTTCCACCGCAAGTTGATCGACCTGCGCGGCGCGATCAAGAACGGCGTCCGCCCTTATCTCCCGAATGGCTGACGCGATCGCAGCGGCCACGCAGGCCGCGTCCGTCGAGGACGGCAGTCCTTCCGAACGCTATGCGGCGGGTGTCGCGCGCGGCGACTGGCAGGACGATGCCGCGCAACACGCGGCGCTGCACGAGCTCGACCGCATCCATGCCGCGCTGCTGGCGCAACCGCCCCCCAAGGGATGGTTCGGCGCGCTGTTCGGCAAGGACGATGCCACGGCGACGCCGGGCCTGTACCTGTGGGGCGGCGTCGGCCGCGGCAAGACCTTCCTCATCGATCTGTTCTTCGATGGCTTGCCGGTCGCGCAGAAGCGCCGCACCCATTTCCATCGCTTCATGCGCGACGTGCACGAGCGGTTGCGCGCGCACGCCGGCGAACGCGATCCGCTGGTGGCGATCGCGCGCGAGTGGCGGGCGAAATTGCGCGTGCTCGTGCTCGACGAGTTCCACGTCGGCGACATCGGCGA
>JACMKK010000500.1 GCA_014380115.1 Luteimonas sp.
ACCTGATTTCCCTCACCTGATTTCCCTCACCTGATTTCCCTCACCTGATTTCCCTCACCTGATTTCCCTCACCTGATTTCCCTCACCTGATTTCCCTCACCTGATTTCCCTCACCTGATCTGTCGGAGCAACTCCATGCGCATCGTTGTCGCACTGTGTTCGTTGACCCTCGCCATCGGCTCCGCGCACGCCGCGGATGAACGCGCCGTCGCATTGGCGCAGGACGCCGTGATCGTCGACACGCACATCGATGCGCCTGGCATCCTGATGGAGCGTTGGGCCGATCTCGGCGTGGCGGCGCCCGACCGCGAGTTCGACTATCCGCGCGCGCGGCAAGGTGGGCTCGACGTCGCCTTCATGTCGATCTACACCTCCGCCAGACAAGACGCCGACGGCAGTGCGCGCCAGGTCGCTGACACGATGATCGACGGCGTCGAGGCGCTGGTGCAGCGCCATCCGGACAAGTTCGCGCTGCTGCGCTCGCCGAAGGACGTCGAGCGCCTGCGCGCCGATGGGCACGTGCTGCTGGCGCTGGGCATGGAGAACGGCGCACCGATCGGCGACGACCTGTCGCAGCTGCAGCGCTTCCACGATCGCGGCGTGCGCTACATCACCCTCGCCCACAGCGCGGCAAACCGCATCGCGGATTCCTCGTATGCCATCGAACGCAAGTGGCATGGACTGAGCCCGTTCGGCAAGCGCGTCGTCACGGAGATGAACCGTCTCGGCATCATGGTCGACGTCTCGCATGTCTCCGACGAAGCCGCGCGCGATGCGATCGCGCTGAGCACGGTGCCGGTGATCGCCAGCCATTCGGCGTTCCGCCACTTCACGCCGGACTTCGAGCGCAACATCAGCGACGAGGTGGCGAAGGCGGTCGCGGCCAAGGGCGGCGTGGTGCAGGTCCCGTTCGGGATCGCGTTCGTCAACCCGAAGGGGGCCGCCAATACGCAGGCGTATTTCCGTGCGGTCAATGCATTCAACCAGCACAACGCGGCACTGAAGGCCGCCGGAAAGCCGTTGGAAAGCGAAGAGGCGTTCGAAGAGGCGTGGAACCAGGCGCATCCGGCGCCGGCGACGAAAATCGATGCGGTGCTCGACCAGATCGACTACGCCGTGAAGCTGATCGGCGTCGACCATGTCGGCATCGGTTCGGATTTCGACGGCGTCAGCGGGGAATTGCCCGATGGCCTGCGCACGGTCGCGGATTTCCCCAACCTCGTCGCAGGCTTGCAGGCGCGCGGGCATTCGGATGCGGACATCCGCAAGATCCTCGGTGGGAATCTGTTGCGGGTGTGGGGAGAGGTTGAGGCTGGAGCGAAGGTGAAGCAGTAAGGCGAAGCCTGTCCCAGGATGCGGGCGGAATGGTTCGGGCGGAGCGGAGCTGCACTCGACGAACCATGCAGGTGTGAAAAATGGCCGGCTCCGGCGTGCCCCCACCCTAGCCCTCCCCCGCAAGCGGAGGAGGGAACGGTCCGAGCCACAAAAAAGCCCCGCATCCGCGGGGCTTCTCGAACACCGTGCCGCTGGCTAGCGCTTACGCTGCGCTCTTCTTCGCGACGGACTACTTGGCGGGCGCCTTGCTCACGGCCTTGTGGGCGCTTGCCATCTAGACGACAGGCGCGGTCGCCGTACCGGCGGCCTTGATGGTCGCGTGCGAGCGGGCATTGCCGTAGCTCGAGTTGTAGCGCTTGCCCTTGGCAGTCTTGCGGTCGCCCTTGCCCATCTGTGTACTCCTGAAGTCTTGTTCGTGCGTCTGCGCGCGAGGCCGCGAATGCTATCACGCGGTCGCGGTTCCGGCCTCTTTTTCAGGGATCCGCGGCAGTGACGGCGTGGGTCAGGCGCAAGTTCAGGAAGTGTGCGCCGGCCAGCATCAGGCCGCCGATCACCATCACCAGCGCGTGGCCGGCCGTGTGGCTGTGCAGCGGCGTGAACGAGGCAATCCAGACCAGCACCAGCGCCGGCACCAGCAGCGCCCAGGCATGGAAGGTGCGGTGGCGACGATAGCCGAGCGTCAACGTGGTGGCACCGAGCAGGGTCGCGAACACGACGAAGCCCTGATCGAGATCGATCCAGCCGCCCATTCCCAGCCCGAGCGAGGGCAGCAGTGCCAGCGCGATCGGCAGCAGCGCGCAGTGGACGGCACACAAGAAGGAAGCGGCGAAACCGAGGCGGTCGGCCTTGGCCAGCGTGGACGGATTTGCAGACATGACTTTCGGTAGGGGTCGGCGATAATGAAACATTATAACATTCCGTCTGACTTTTCAAAGTATCCCACGCCCATGCCCCCAATGTCCCCGCTCCGTCGCGCCCCTTTGTTCCTTGCCCTGTGCGTGGCCACCGGTGCGGCGTTTGCCGCCGAGACCGCCGAGGACCCACGCCATGACGATGCGGTCGATCTGGACCACGTCGTGGTCACCGCCAGCCCACTGCGCAACACGGCCGAGGAGCTGTCGCAGCCGACCGAAGTGCTGGCCGGCGAGAAGCTCGACGAAGCCAAGGGCGCGACCCTGGGCGAGACCGTCGGCAAGTTGCCGGGCGTGCAGAGCTCCAATTTCGGCGCCGGCGTCGGCCGGCCGATCATCCGCGGTCTGGAAGGCCCGCGCGTCAGCGTGACCACGGGCGGCCTGGCGACGCAGGACGTGTCCACGGTCAGCCAGGACCACAACGTCGCCATCGAGCCGTTCCTGGCCGACCAGATCGAGGTCCTGAAAGGTCCGGCCACCCTGCTCTACGGCACCGGCGCGATCGGTGGCGTGGTCAACGTGGTCGACGGCCGCATCGCCGAGAAACCGCTCGACGAAACGGTCTCCGGCCGCGCCGAGCTGCGCGCCGACAGCGTCAACGACGGCGTAACCGGCATGATGCGCGCCGATGCAATGGGCGCCGACGGCGCGCTGGTGCTGCATGCCGATGCCGTGTATCGCAATCAGAAGGACTACGACACTCCTGACGGCAAGCAACCGAACAGTTTCATCGACACCAAGACCGGCGCGCTCGGCGCCTCGCTGGTCGGCGATGCCGGCTTCCTCGGCTTCTCCGCGGCGCGCTACGAGGATCGCTACGGCAATCCCGGCGAGCCCGGCGACCTCGCCAACGGCGAGCGCGGCGTGTTCATCGACATGCGTCAGAACCGCTTCGAGTTGAAGGGCGGCGTGAATCAGCCGTTCGGCGTCTTCGAAAGCCTGCGCGCCAGCGTTGCGCACACGGACTATGAGCACACCGAGTTCGAAGGCGAGGAAATAGGCACGCGCTTCCTCAACGAGGCCACCGAAGGACGGTTGGAACTCACCCATAAGCCGTTCGCGGGCTGGATCGGTGCGTTCGGGGCGCAGGTCAACGACCGCGAATTCCAGGCGATCGGCGAAGAGGCCTTCGTGCCGCGCACGCAGACGCGCTCCGGCGGCGTGTTCGTCACCGAGCAGAAGAAGTGGAATGCGTTCCAGCTCGATCTCGGCGCACGCGTCGACAAGATCGAAAGCAATCCCGATGGCCTGCAAGACCGTTCGTTCACCCCGCTCAGCCTGTCCGCCGGCGCGCTGTGGAACTTCAGCGATGCCTGGCGACTGAGCCTCAACCTCGACCGCGCCGAGCGCGCGCCCGCCGAGGAGGAACTATTCGCCAACGGTCCGCATATCGCTACCGCATCGTTCGAGATCGGCAGCGCCGACCTCGACAAGGAGCGCGCCAATCAGGCCGAACTCGGCTTGCATTACCACGGCAAACGCTTCGAGGCGAAGGTGGCCGCGTACCAGACCAACTTCGACGGCTTCATCTATCTCGTCGACAGCGGCGACTTCGCACCGGGCGAACCCGGCGAGGATCCGTTGCCGATCCGGTTGTGGACGCAGGACGATGCGAAGTTCCGCGGCTTCGAGGTCGAAGGCATCGCGCACTTGGTCGACAACGAAGCCGGCCAGCTCGATCTGCGCGTGTTCGGCGACCGCGTCCGCGCCACGCTCGACGAAGGCGGCAACCTGC
>JACMKK010000501.1 GCA_014380115.1 Luteimonas sp.
GTACCACTCGGTGCCGACCCTGGTCGAGCGCGAACTGGTGCTGTACGCGGCGTCGGTGGTCAGCGAATACCTCGACGAGCGTTACCCGCACCCGCCGCTAATGCCGGTCGATCCGCTGTCGCGTGCGCGCCTGCGCCTGGCGATGCTGCGCATCGAGCACGACTGGGTGCCTCAGGTGCAGGCGATCCAGCTCGGCAACAAGCAACAGGCCGAGGCCGGCCGCAAGCGCCTGAAGGAACTGTTGCTGGCGTCCGTGCCCCTGTTTAAGGCCAGCAAGTTCTTCCTCAATCCGGAAATGAGCCTGGCCGATTGCGCGATGGCGCCGATCATCTGGCGCCTGCCTGCGCTCGACATCCCGTTGCCCAAGGACGGCAAGGCGATCGAGGATTACGGCAACCGCATCTTCCGCAATCCGGGATTCGTGCGCAGCCTGACGCCGCAGGAGAAGAACCTGCGCGAAATTCCGGCGTAGGATCGGTGCGTGGTGGTGGGTCGTCAGTGGCGGGTTTCGTTTGCGGGTGCGGCAGGCATCGTCGGGCCAGTGGGCGAACGCGAACCGGCGACCAGCCACCTGCAACCGATGCGTTGGCGATCGATCCTTTCGCGGATCATCCGGGTACATTCCCGACATGAGTGATCAAGACACATCGCCCATGACCAGCCACCGTCCGTACCTGTTGCGGGCGCTGTACGAGTGGATCTCCGACAACGGCATGACACCGCACCTCTTGGTCGACGCCGAGCAGCCGCGCGTGCAGGTGCCGCCGCATACCATCAAGGACGGCAAGGTGGTGCTCAACATCGCCGAGCGCGCGGTCGCCAAGCTTGAACTAGGCAACGACAGTGTTCGCTTCACCGCGCGCTTCGGCGGCGTCAGCCATCCGGTCAGCGTGCCGATCTCCGCCGTGCTGGCGATCTATGCGCGCGAGACGGGGCAGGGCATGGCGCTGCCGGACGACATCGCACCCTCTTCCGGACCCGATGACGAGCCGCCGACCGAGCCCGACACGCCGCCGAGCGAGGAAGGGGCGCCGGCACCGCGACGCGGCAGTCATCTGCGCGTGGTCAAGTAGTCCGGTCGCGCCTGCGGCGCGTCAATGCAATTGAACGATGCTTGCGGCCTGGGTCGGACCGCTGAACATGACCAGTTCATCGCCGTGCAGCACCAGTCGCCCGATATGACGCTGGATGCCGTCCTCGGAATACTCGAAGCGAAAACTGCGCTCGAAACCGAGACGGCCATCATGGTTGCGGCGCAGACGCAGGCCATTGGCGTGCACCGTCTGGTCGAGCAGTTGCACGCCGGCCGCCTGGCAGGCGTTGCGGCCGACCTGCTCGGCGCGTTCGGCGGCGGCGCGCGCGGCGCTCCAGAATGCGAAGGCCATCGCGGCGACGATCATCAGGATCAACAGGGTCGGCATCACACTAATGTGGCGGCGCCCGCCCTCGCTGACAAGTATCCTTGGCGCCGACTTCACATCCTGATGGTCAGCGTGGCGGCATGAAACTGGTCTTCCCCGGCGGCGAACATCCACAGGTCCTGCTCGGACCCGGCATCAACCGTGTCGGTTCGGACCCGCAGGCCAATATCGTCATCGACCGGCCCGGCGTCATGCCGCGCCATTGCGAACTGCATGTCAACGCGCACGGCGTGATGCTGCAGGTGCCGCAGGGCACCACGGTGCGCGTCAACGATCGCGACGTCGATGGCCTCATCGCGCTGCGTCCCGGCGACATGGTCGCCTTCGACCGGATCGAGGCGCGCCTGGCCTCGCTCGACGCCGCGATCCCCGTGGCGGGTACGATGGGCGCCATCGAATCGGCCAACGACGATCCTGGTGCGACCGCAGTGCGACCGGTGGTGCCGCGCTACGTGCTGCGCGGCGTGTCCGGCCAGCGGTTCGGGCGCAGTTTTCCCATCGTCGGCATCACCACGCTCGGCCGCGCGCCGGATTGCAACCTGCGCATCGACGACGCCGGCCTCTCGCGCCAGCACGCGCGCCTGACGCCCATGGACAAGGGACTTCTGGTCGAGGATCTCGGTTCGACCAATGGCTGCTTCGTCAACGGCAAGCGCGTGCAGCGCGCGCTCGCGGTCAGCGGCGACGAGCTCGGTTTCGATGCGCAGCGGTTCCACCTCGTCGCACCGAGGCAGGGCGAGTCGATCCATATCGCCGCGCGTGCAGCCAGCACACGCAAGCCGGTTCTGCGATGGTGGTGGCTGGGTGCCGCGGCACTGGCGATGGTGTTGATCTGGCTGGTCGTTCGGCTTTAGCCGTCATCCCCGCGAAGGCGGGAAAGCTGTGTCTTCGTTTTCAACGGGCCGAAAACGTTCGGACACCAGGTCGGTGGAATGACGACGTCAAATCAAGCCGGAGGCGGCCCGAGCTTCATCGACAGATCGATCGCGCGGACATGCTTGGTCAGGCCACCGATCGAGATGAAGTCGACGCCGTCCTCGGCGATCGCACGTACCGACTGCAGGTCGACGCCACCGGAGACTTCCAGCGGGATGCTTCCTTCGAACCCCGGGCCACGCGCGATGCATACCGCTTCGCGGCGCGTCGCAGCGTCGAAATCGTCGATCAGGATGCGGTCGCAGCCGGTCTCGAGCGCTTCGCGCAGCTGCTGCAGCGTTTCCACTTCGACGACCAGCGGCAACGCCGGATGCATCGCGCGCGCGGCATGGATCGCTGCCGGCAGTGAACCGGCGGCGCGGATGTGGTTTTCCTTCAGCATCACCGTGTCGAACAGACCGATGCGATGGTTGTTGCCGCCGCCGACGCGGACCGCATATTTCTGCGCCATGCGCAGGCCGGGTAGGGTCTTGCGGGTGTCGAGGATCGTCGCGCCGGTGCCCTGCACGGCTTCGACGAAGGCGGCGGTGATCGTCGCCGTCGCCGACAGCGTCTGCAGGAAGTTCAGCGATGCCCGTTCCGCGCTGACCAGCGCGCGTGTGCGGCCTGCGAGGGTCGCCAGCACCGTGCCGCCGCCGACACGGTCGCCTTCCTCGACGCGCCAGTCGATCGACACGTCGGCATCGAGCGCGCGATGACAGGCGTCGAACCAGGGACGGCCGCACACCACGGCGGCCTCCTTGCATAGCAGGTAGGCGATGTCGGGATCGTCAGGAAGCAGTGCTGCGGTCACGTCGCCGCTCCCCAGATCCTCGGACAACGCGCGTGCAACGTCGGCATCGATCACGTCGGCCGGCGGAGGGTGCTTGGATCCTTCAGCAAACCCGGAGCGCACGGAACCCGGCATGGGTGGCTTCACGCGGTGGCGAAGCCCGCGACCTGCGACGTGGCGATGCCTTCCTCGACCAGCAGCACCGGAATCCCGTCGTCGACGCGGTAGACGGTCTTGCGGTCGCGTGTCACCAGCGCTTCGCGCAGCGGTTCGGCCTGCGGGCCGTCGTCGACGCGCAGCACGCCGCCGCTCGTGATCGCGCGGTTCAATGCGTCGAGCCCGGCCTTGTCGAGCAAGGCCAGGGGCTGGCGGCTGGCGGGGCACACCAGGATGTCGAGGAGTTTCCGATCCATGTCGATGCCGTGGATGTGTCGTGGCAGGGGGAGGCCGGTAGAATACGTCTTTGCGACCGGGGACCACCATGTCTGCCACGCCCATAGCGTCTGCCAGTTCCACCGCGCCGCTGGTCGGCATCGTGATGGGGTCGCGCTCCGACTGGGAGACGATGCAGCACGCCGCACAGAAGCTCGAAGCGCTCGGCGTCCCGCACGAAGTGCGCGTGGTCTCCGCGCACCGCACGCCCGATGTGCTGTTCGAATACGCCGCGACTGCGCATTCGCGCGGCCTGCGCGCGATCATCGCCGGCGCCGGTGGCGCGGCGCACCTGCCGGGCATGCTGGCATCGAAGACCGCGGTGCCCGTGCTCGGTGTGCCGGTGCAGTCGAAAGCGCTGAACGGCATGGACTCGCTGCTGTCGATCGTGCAGATGCCGGCCGGCATCCCCGTGGCGACGTTCGCGATCGGCAATGCCGGTGCCTCGAACGCCGCGCTGTTCGCTGCGGCGATGCTGGCCTTCGATCATTCCGACATCGCCGCGGCACTGGAGGCTTTTCGCCAGCGCCAGACCGATGACGTCGCGTCGAACGACGATCCGCGCAAATGACGACCGTCGGTATCCTCGGCGGCGGACAACTGGCCCGCATGCTGGCGCTTGCCGGCGCGCCGCTGGGCCTGCGCTTCCTGGTGATGGACACCGAGCCCGACGCCTGCGCCGGGCAGTTCGCGCCCTTGCTGGTCGGCGACTATCGCGACGACACGGCGCTGGCGGAATTCGCGTCGCGCGTCGACGTCGCCACGTTCGATTTCGAGAACGTGCCGGCTGAGTCCGCGCAATGGTTGAGCGAGCGCGTGCCGGTGTTTCCGAATCCACGGGCACTGGCCGTCGCCCAGGATCGATTGGAGGAAAAGACGCTGTTCCGCAGGCTCGGCATCCCTGTGCCGGAATTCGCGGCGCTGTCGTCGCGGCAGGAGCTCGATGCCGCCGTCGCCGCGATCGGCACGCCTTGCATCCTGAAGACGCGTCGCCTCGGCTATGACGGCAAGGGACAATTCCGGATCAGGTCGAACGACGACGCAGGGCCTGCCTGGGAGGCCTTGGGCGCGCAGGCGGCGACCGTCGGCCTGATCCTCGAGGGCTTCGTCGCCTTCGAGCGCGAACTGAGCGTGGTCGCAGTGCGCGGCCGCGACGGCGAATTCCGCGCTTGGCCGCTGACCGAGAACTGGCATGTCGACGGCGTGCTGTCGGCCAGCCTGGCGCCGGCGAAGGTCGAACCTGCGCTGGCGGACATTGCCTTCGCGCACGCGCGCAAGCTGGCTGACGCCCTCGACTACGTCGGCGTGTTCGCGCTGGAGCTTTTCTGCCGCGATGGCGAACTGCTCGCCAACGAACTCGCGCCGCGCGTACATAATTCGGGTCACTGGACCATCGAAGGCTCCGAGACTTCGCAATTCGAGAACCACCTGCGAGCGGTGCTGGGATTGCCGCTCGGCGAGACGCGCATGGTCGGTCATGCCTGCATGCTCAACTGGATCGGCGAACTCCCGGATGCTGCGGCGGTGTTGCGCGAACCCGGTGGACATTGGCACGACTACGGCAAGGCGCCGAGGGCCGGTCGCAAGGTCGGGCATGCGACGGTGCGGGCGGATTCTGGCGAAGGCCTCGTCGATGTGCTCGGCCGTATCGGTGCGGTGCGGGGTCGCGATGCCCAGGTCGCGCCGGTGGTTGTCGCGTTGCGGGGCTGATTCTTTCTCGTTGCCGCGCAGGGCCACCCGCTCGTGGTCCCGCCTTTCGCCGGAATGACGATACAAAAACAGACGGCCGGTTTCCCGGCCGTTTGCATTGGTTTGGGGAATTCCCTACTTCATGTTCGAAGCAACAAAATCCCAGTTCACGAGATTCCAGAATGCCTCGACATACTTCGGCCGCGCGTTCCGATAATCGATGTAGTACGCGTGCTCCCACACGTCGCAAGTCAGCAGCGGCGTGTCGTCGCCGGTCAGCGGCGTGGCCGCGTTCGGCGTGCTCGCCAAGGCCAGCGAGCCATCCGGACGCTGCACCAGCCAGCCCCAGCCGGAACCGAAAGTCTTGATGGCGGTATCGCTGAACTGCTCCTTGAACTTGGTGAAATCGCCGAACGCCTTGTTGATCGCATCGGCGAGCGCACCGCCCGGTTCACCGCCGCCACCGCCGGAAGTCGGCTTCAGACAATTCCAGTAGAACGTGTGGTTCCAGATCTGCGCGGCGTTGTTGAACATGGCGCCCTGCGACTTGCGGATGATGTCCTCGAGCGCCATCTCGGCGAACTCGGTGCCCGTGATCATCTTGTTGAGGTTGTCGACGTAGGTCTTGTGGTGCTTGCCGTAGTGGTAGTCGAGCGTCTCGCCGGAGATATGCGGCTCGAGGGCGGTGCGATCGTAGGGCAGGGGTGGCAGTTCGATGGCCATGACGACTCCTGGCAAGGGGCTGGGGAGGGACGCGGGGCTTGCGGGCGAGGGCCCGCGACCGCATGAAGGCTTACAATAGGATTCTAACCCCACGCTTCGTTGCCGGCCCGTCAACACCGGCAACGCTGCATCGCAGGAGATCGTGCAATGCCCGTGCTACAGCGCATCCAGGCCGAGGTCGAAGGCCATCCCATCGTGCTTTTCATGAA
>JACMKK010000502.1 GCA_014380115.1 Luteimonas sp.
AAGAAAGAATCCAACACGATGGCGACAATCAACCAACTGGTCCGCAAGCCGCGCAACCCGGAAACGTACAAGAGCACGTCACCGGCGCTGGCCAACTGCCCGCAACGCCGCGGGGTCTGCACGCGCGTTTACACCACCACCCCGAAAAAGCCGAACTCGGCGCTTCGCAAGGTGGCCAAGGTGCGCTTGACCAACGGTTACGAAGTGATTTCGTACATCGGCGGCGAAGGCCACAACCTGCAGGAGCACAGCGTGGTGCTGATCCGCGGCGGTCGCGTCAAGGACCTGCCCGGCGTGCGCTACCACACCGTGCGCGGTTCGCTCGACGCCTCTGGTGTCGCGAAGCGCAAGCAGAGCCGTTCCAAGTACGGCACCAAGCGCCCGAAGAAGACCTGATCGTGGAGCGGGCCTGAGCCCGCTGCCTCCGCAACCGGCAGGTGCTGAGCCTGTCCAATCGAGAATTGAGCTATGTCGCGTAAAGGAAACACCCCGCAGCGCTCCGTGCTGCCCGACCCGAAGCACGGAAGCGAGATGGTCGCGCGCTTCATCAACATGGTCATGTACAGCGGCAAGAAGTCGGTCGCCGAAAAGATCGTGTACGGCGCGATGGATGTCATCGGCGAAAAGAACGCCAATACGCTCGAGCTGGTCGAGAAGGCGCTCGGCAACATCTCTCCTTCGGTGGAGGTGAAGTCGCGCCGCGTCGGTGGTGCCACCTACCAGGTGCCGGTCGAAGTACGCCAGTCGCGCCGCATGGCGCTGGCGATGCGCTGGCTGATCGAATCCGCGCGTAAGCGCGGCGAGAACACCATGCCGCGCAAGCTGGCGGCCGAGCTGATCGATGCCTCGGAAAACCGGGGCGGCGCGATCAAGAAGCGTGAAGAAACCCACCGCATGGCGGAAGCGAACAAGGCATTCGCGCACTACCGCTGGTGAGTTAGCGGGCGTCGGCGACGGCGCCCCATCGGCGCCCGCTGCGCATCGCGCGCAGGCGCCGAATCGCGATCCGGTCCAGAACCGGCGTCGCACGACGAATCCGGAAGCCGCCGCAAGGCGGCGTCCGGCCATTTCCGGCCCTGGTTTGATCGGGCACAAATAACGAGAATCGCCGTGGCTCGCACCACTCCCATCGAGCGTTACCGCAACTTCGGCATCATGGCTCACATCGATGCCGGCAAGACGACCACGTCCGAGCGCATCCTGTTCTACACCGGTGTCAGCCACAAGATCGGCGAAGTGCACGACGGTGCCGCGACCATGGACTGGATGGAGCAGGAACAGGAGCGTGGCATCACGATCACGTCCGCTGCCACCACCGCGTTCTGGAAAGGTATGGATAAGTCCCTGCCGGAACACCGCTTCAACATCATCGATACGCCTGGACACGTCGACTTCACCATTGAGGTTGAGCGTTCCTTGCGCGTGCTCGACGGCGCGGTGTTCGTGCTGTGCGCCGTCGGCGGCGTGCAGCCGCAGTCCGAGACCGTCTGGCGTCAGGCCAACAAGTACGCGGTGCCGCGCCTTGCGTTCGTCAACAAGATGGACCGTACCGGCGCCGATTTCGACAAGGTCGTTGGCCAGCTGAAAAGCCGCCTGGGCGCGTATCCGGTGCCGATGCAGGTGCCGATTGGCGCCGAGGAAGGTTTCGAGGGCGTGGTCGACCTGATCAAGATGAAGGCGATCCATTGGGATACCGCCTCGCAGGGCACGACGTTCGAATACCGCGAAATCCCGGCCAATCTGGCCGAGAAGGCCGCAGCTGCGCGCAACTTCATGATCGAGGCTGCGGCCGAGGCCAGCGAAGAGCTCATGGACAAGTACCTCAACGATGGCGAGCTGTCGGAAGAGGAAATCGTCTCCGGTCTGCGCGACCGCACGCTGCGCGTCGAGGTGATCCCGGTCTATTGCGGCTCTGCGTTCAAGAACAAGGGCGTGCAGGCCATGCTCGACGGCGTCATCCAGATGCTGCCGTCGCCGTCCGATCGCCCGCCAGTCAAGGGCATCGACGACTACGAGAAAGAAGACAGCCGCAAGGCGCTGGATACCGAGCCGTTCTCGGCGCTGGCATTCAAGATCATGACGGACCCGTTCGTGGGTTCGCTGACGTTCTTCCGCGTCTATTCGGGCACGCTGAACTCCGGCGACCAGGTCTATAACCCGGTCAAGTCGAAGAAGGAGCGCGTCGGCCGCATCCTGCAGATGCATTCCAATAACCGCGAAGAGATCAAGGAAGTGCGCGCGGGCGACATCGCCGCCGCGGTCGGTCTGAAGGACGTGACCACGGGCGACACGCTGTGCGCGCAGGACCACATCATCACGCTCGAGCGGATGATCTTCCCGGAGCCCGTCATCTCGATGGCGGTCGAGCCGAAGACCAAGTCCGACCAGGAAAAGATGGGTATCGCTCTGGGCCGCCTGGCGCAGGAAGATCCTTCGTTCCGCGTGCGTACGGACGAAGAGTCGGGGCAGACCATCATCGCCGGCATGGGCGAGCTGCACCTGGAAATCCTGGTCGACCGCATGAAGCGCGAGTTCAACGTCGAGGCGAACGTCGGTAAGCCGCAGGTTGCCTATCGCGAGACCATCCGCAAGGCGGTCAAGGCCGAAGGCAAGTTCGTGCGCCAGTCGGGCGGCAAGGGCCAGTTCGGCCACGTCTGGCTCGAGATCGAACCGCAGGAGCGCGGCCTCGGCTATACGTTCGAGAACGCGATCGTCGGCGGCGTGATCCCGAAGGAATACATCCCGGCGGTCGACAAGGGCATCCAGGAAGCGGTCGCCAACGGTCTGATGGCCGGGTATCCGATCGTCGACGTCAAGGTGAAGCTGATCGACGGTTCGTACCACGAGGTCGACTCGTCCGAAATGGCGTTCAAGATCGCCGGCTCGATGGGCTTCAAGGAAGGCTTCCACCGCGCCAGCCCGGTGTTGCTCGAGCCGATCATGAAGGTGGAGATCGTCACGCCCGAGGATTACCTCGGCGATGTGATGGGCGACGTCAGCCGCCGTCGTGGCTTGCTGCAGGGCCAGGAAGACACGCCGTCGGGCAAGACGATCAACGCGATGCTGCCGCTGGGCGAGATGTTCGGCTACGCGACCAGCCTGCGTTCGATGTCGCAAGGCCGCGCGACGTTCACGATGGAGTTCGACCATTACGCGGAAGCGCCGGCGAATATCGCCGAATCGGTCGTCAAGAAGTCCTGATCACCACACAGACATACAGAAAAAGGTAGACAGCCATGGCAAAGGGTAAATTCGAGCGCACCAAGCCGCACGTGAACGTGGGGACGATTGGCCACGTGGATCACGGCAAGACGACGCTGACGGCGGCGCTGACGAAGATCGGTGCGGAGATGTTCGGCGGCGAGTTCAAGGCCTACGACCAGATCGATGCAGCGCCGGAAGAGAAGGCACGCGGCATCACGATCTCGACTGCGCACGTGGAATACGAATCGGCCAACCGCCACTACGCGCACGTCGATTGCCCGGGCCATGCGGACTATGTCAAGAACATGATCACCGGTGCGGCGCAGATGGACGGCGCGATCCTGGTGTGCTCGGCCGCGGACGGCCCGATGCCGCAGACGCGCGAGCACATCCTGCTGGCCCGCCAGGTCGGCGTGCCGTACATCGTGGTCTACCTGAACAAGGCGGACCTGGTGGACGACGCCGAGCTGCTGGAGCTGGTGGAGATGGAAGTCCGCGAGCTGCTG
>JACMKK010000503.1 GCA_014380115.1 Luteimonas sp.
ACGGCCCAGCCGGCGACCGCCAGCAGCAGCAACACCGCGACCGCGACCACGGCGATCCACAAACCGCGGCGCGAGGCCGGCGGTGGCGCGGCCTTGCGGTCGATGCGGAGTTCCTTCAACAGGTCTGCAGAGGTATTCATCATGTCCTGGGACGTGGGAAGAGTGCGAAGTGTGACCAGCCGGTCCGCTGCCGTGAAGAGCCAATCCCGTCGCCATGCCTGCCAGGGGGCGCAGTGCGCACGAGCATTCGCCAACGGAGTCGCATCGTATGCGACGGCGCCGGTGGCGTCACCTGACGCCTGTCATGTGGAACGCGTGACAGGCGCGACTGCCGGCGCGCGTCGACTGCGCGCAGCATCGCCGTATCTTCCGATGGAATGTGGACCGATGACCGAGCACCGCGCCGTTCTCGCATCCCTGCGCAATGCGCATAAACGTTACGGCAAGGTCGTGGCGCTCGACGGCGTCGACCTGCAACTGCATGCCGGCCAGGTATTGGCGCTGCTCGGTGCCAACGGTGCCGGCAAGAGCACGGCGATCGCGCTGCTGCTCGGCCTGCTGCCTGCCGACGCAGGCGAAGCGACGCTGTTCGGCGAGTCGCCGCAGTCGCTCGCCGCGCGCCAGCGCATCGGCGTGATGCTGCAGTCGGCGAGCATCCCGGACGCATTCAAGGTGCGCGAACTGCTCGATCTCACGCGCAGCTACTACCCGATGCCGCGCAGCGTCGCCGATTGCATCGCGCTGGCCGGCCTCCAAGGCCTGCTCGAGCGTCGCTACGGCCGGCTGTCCGGCGGCCAGCAACGGCGCGTGCAGTTCGCGCTCGCCTTGTGCGGACGGCCGCGGCTGCTGTTCCTCGACGAACCCACCACGGGCCTCGACATCGAGGCGCGACAGGGCCTGTGGCGCGCGATCCGCGAACTGGTCGCGCAAGGCTGCGCGGTGCTGCTGACCACGCACTACCTGGAAGAAGCCGAAGCGTTGGCCGATCGCGTCGTCGTGTTGCACGAAGGACGCGTCGCCGCGCAAGGCAGCGTGCAGGAGATCCGCGCGCACGTCTCGCAACGCCGCATCCGTTGCGTGTCGTCGTTGTCGGAAGACAGCGTGGCATCGTGGCCGCAGGTGCGCAGCGCGCAACGCATCGGTGATCGCATCGAAATCGTCAGCGACGTGGCCGAGGCCGTGGTGCGGCGCCTGCTCGCCGAGGATGCCGGCCTGCAGGAGCTTGAAGTGCAGCGCGCCGGCCTTGCCGAGGCCTTCCTCGAACTCACCCAGGGCGCAGACGACAAGACTGCCCTGCAGGAGGCCGCGTGATGCACGCCATCGTCCAGCCATCCGTTGCTTCGCTGCGCTGCTATTACCTGGAGGCCAAGTACGAGTGCCTGCGCCTGCTGCGCACGCCGTCGTTCGTACTGCCGTCGCTGCTGTTCCCGCCGATCTTCTACCTGATGTTCGGCGTCCTGCTGAGCGGCGGACGCAACGACGGCGAAGCTGCACGTTATCTGCTTGCGAGCTACGGCGTGTTCGGGATCATGGGCCCGGCCCTGTTCGGCTTCGGCGTCACCGTGGCGCTGGAGCGCGAACGCGGCTTCCTGACGCTCAAGCGTGCGCTACCCATGCCGCCCGGCGCTTATCTGCTGGCGAAGATGGCGATGGCGATGCTGTTCGCGGTGATCATCACGCTGCTGCTGGCCACGCTGGCGGTGTCGCTCGCCGGCGTCACGCTGCAGCCGTCGCAATGGCTGTCGCTGCTCGCGGTCAACGTGCTCGGCGCGCTGCCGTTCTGCGCGATGGGATTGCTGATCGGCGTGTTCGCCAACGGCCAGGGCGCACCGGCGGTGGTCAACCTGATCTACCTGCCGATGGCCTTCCTGTCCGGCCTGTGGCTGCCCCTGCAGGCGCTCCCGGACATCTTCACCAAGCTCGCCGCGGTGTGGCCCGCGTACCATCTGGGCCAGATTGCGTTGAAAGTGGTCGGACGCGATGCCGGTGGCAGCCTGGCCATGCACCTGGGCGTGCTGGCGGTGTTCACGGTGGCCTTCTTTCTGCTGGCGCGTGCGCGCCTGGTACGCAGCGGATGAAGGCCGGCAGGTGCAATCGAAGGGTTCGCAGGCCGCCCAAGTCGTAGTGTCGTCATCGATGCACGCCGCAAGGACAGTTGGATGAAACGCCGTCTTGTTGCCACAGCCAACGTCGTCCTGATCGCCACGCCTCACGCGCAGGTGCTGGCGCGGGGCGCCGGCGGCATGCCTGCGGAACACGCGACATGACGGCCATCCGGATGCCCGGCTGGTGGTCGGCCGCTCCGGATTCGGTAGCCGCTGCGGCGTTGCGGCAGGGCCGGTCGCCGTGGCTCGAGATGGTGCACCTGCTGTGGTCGGCCTGGGTGTTCATCACGCCCGTGTTCACGCCGGAAGGCTACAGCGCACGCTGGCTCGTACTGACGCTGACTTCGTTCCCGTTGTTTGTGCTGCTCTACGCGATGTCGTTGCGGGCCCCGGCGCGCCACGCCTATCGCTATGCACTGGGCATGGTGGCGTTGAGCATGGTGCTGCTGCCGGTCTATCCGTCGGGTATCAGCTACTTCGTGTTCGGCTGCGTGATGATGCGTCTGCACAGGTCGCGCGGGGCCATCAGCTATCTGCTGCAGCTGGTCCTGCTCAACGCGGTGTTCCTGACTTACTCCTGGCTGATCGGCGATCCCTGGCAGTCGGTGGTGTGGCTGCCCGTGACGACCCTGGTCATCGGCATCGTGGTCAACGTCGAACGCGCCAACAAGGAGAAGGACGCGGCGCTGAAGCTCTCGCACGAGGAAGTGCGCCGGCTCGCGGCCACCGCCGAACGCGA
>JACMKK010000504.1 GCA_014380115.1 Luteimonas sp.
CAACGCACGAGCGGAGCCCTGTTCGCGTCGTTCGCCTCGTTCCTGATCGGCACACTCGCGCTCGGCGTCGCCCTGTTGGTGACGCGCACGCCGCTGCCTGCGCTGCAGCAGACCACGGGCGTGCCGTCGTGGGCCTGGCTCGGCGGCGTGATCGGCGCGCTGTTCGTGGTCAGCGCGACCGTGCTGATACCGCGCCTGGGTGCGGCGGCCCTGATCTGCCTCGCCGTCTTCGGACAGTTGGTGGGGTCGTTGCTGCTGGACCACTACGGCGTGCTGCACGCGCCGAAGCCTGTCGACGTGGTACGCATCGCTGGTGCAGCGCTCGTGGCGCTCGGCGCGCTGATGGTGGTGCGGCCGTGGCAGTCGTCGTAATGGCGCGAGCGTCCCATGCAGCGATACGCATCGCGCGAGGTGCGATGACGGTGGATCTCAACCTACGGCACTTCATCCCGGCAACACGCACGGCATCATGCGATCCACGCCACTCGCATGCAAAAATAATGAAGACAATCCTCATTGCCGCCATCGCCCTGCTCTCCCCATCGCTTGCCGCGGCGCAGGATGCGTGCCTGCAACGGACGGTCGAGCGCAGCGGGCCGTATGCGGACTTGCATGGGCAGCTCGTCATCTCGACGTTGATGGAAGACGGAAAGCGCGAGACCCGCGTGCTGACAGGAAACGCGACCGCACAAACCAAGCTCACCGGCAACGAAGGCTTTTGCATTGCCAGCATCACCAAGACCTACGTCGCGGCCACGGTGCTGCGGTTGTGGGAGGACGGCAGCTGCTGCATGGCGGGCCCGGCTCGATCGACATTGCGGCGTCCAGCCTTACGGCTCGATGTCGCCTTCTGAACGATGCCGCATTGAATGCAGCGATAAGCGCGAAGACGGGCGATGGAAGATATCGACGTGCCTCGCGTTGCTGTTATGCCAGTCTGCTGTTTCCACAACCACTCAGGCGGTCGCGCTGCATTAGGATGGACGCATCCGATCCGATCCTCGTGCGCATGCATCGAGGCTTGCGCATTGTGCAGGCGCACGGACCGGCGACCATCACCGCTGGAGTTGTCTTTCATGACGCATCCCTGCCCACGTCGCTTCGTCCTGTTCCCGCGCTGGCTTCCGTTCGCGCTGTTCGCGTTGCTGGCGTGCTCGTCGGCGCAGGCGCAGGACGATGCCCTGCCGCCGCGATCGGAATGGCGTGCGAGCAGTTCCTCGCAGCAAGTCCCCGCGATGGCGCCGTCGATGGCGATCGATCGCGACGGCAAGACGCGCTGGGGTGGTGCGTTCAGCGCGAACCATTGGCTGCAGGTCGACCTCGGCCGCGTCGCCCCGGTCGGCGGCGCGCTGATCCATTGGGACAGCGGATTCGCCGCGTCCTACGTCATCCAGACCTCCGTCGACGGCAAGGCATGGCGCGATGCCTATGCGACCACCGACTCGCCCGGCGGCACCGAGTACCTGTTCTTCCCGGCCGCGCCGGCGCGTTACGTGCGGCTGGCGAGCGTGCCGAAGACCGCGGACTGGGGCGTATCGGTCTTCGAGTTCGAACCGCTGTCGGCACGCGATGCGGCGCGCATCAGCGGCCTCGCCGGCGACGGCGATGCGGCGACGCTGTGGAGCACTGGGACCCCACGTACGCTGAAGGCAGCCGGTGCCACGCCGGGCACGCGCGAATTGCACGTCACGCTGCCGCGGCCGTTGTCGATGGCCGGGCTGGAAGTCTGGTGGGGCGGGGCACGCAATGGCGCGCGGCTCGAGGCGCGCGATGCTTCGGGTGCATGGACGCCGATCGCCGAGGATCCGGGATCGCTTGGTAACACCTCATACCTGGCTGCGCGCGAGCCGATTACCGCGAGCGAGTTGCGCCTGACCGTCGGCGAGCAGGCGGGCGCTGCGCCCGTGATCGAGCGGCTGCGCATGCTGAGCCCCGCGCGCGTGATGACGCCGATGAAGCGTTACGAGATCGCGGCCGCGCGCGCGCATCGCGAGCTGTTCCCGTCGTCGCTGCACGCGCAGCAGGTGTACTGGACGGTAGTGGGCGTGCCGGCCGGTCGCCAGAAGTCTATTTTCGACGAATACGGCAACATCGAAGCGTTCAAGGGTGCGCCGCTGGTGCAGCCGGTGTGGCGCGACGCGTCGGGCCGCGCGGTCGCCGTGCCTACCGATGACAGCGCACGCAAGCATTCCTTGCGCGAAGGCTGGATGCCGATC
>JACMKK010000505.1 GCA_014380115.1 Luteimonas sp.
CGCGTGCGGGGGAAGGTCGGGATGGGGGTGCGAGCGAAGCGAGCCCTCAGGATCGTGGCGAGAGCCGAGCCCTCACCCCAGCCCTCTCCCGTAAACGGGAGAGGGAGCGAAGTGCTGCGCTCTGCAATTACCCCCGCGTGCGGGGGAAGGTCGGGATGGGGGTGCGAGCGAAGCGAGCCCTCAGGATCGTGGCGAGAGCCGAGCCCTTACCCCAGCCCTCTCCCGTAAACAGGAGAGGGAGCGAGTTTGTCAGCCACGCCTGTCGACGGCATTGATCGCGTCGGCGATGGCCTTGGCCGCTCGTTCGCTGGCCTTGTCCTCGCCGAACATGTTGCGCAATGCGCGCCGCTGCTCGGCGGTGGCAGCGGTTCCTTCGAAGGTCGGCCGCAGCGGGATGTAATGCACGATGCCGGCGAACGGCGACACGGAGGGCAGCGATGCCAGCACGCGGTCGTTGAACAGGTCGATGATCTTGGCGATCTCGGCGGTGTTGCGGAGCAGGTCGCCATCGGCCTGCGCAGAGGCCGCAGCCGGTGCCCTGTCCGCGGAGCCCGGTCGCAGCCACGGTCCGGTGGCGCGGATCCCGGTGCGCTTGTAGCGCCTGCGGTCGGGAACCGGCCTGGCGTTGCCGTGGATGAAGATCGGGATCATCTGCTTGAAGTACGCATCGGAGAACGCCATCGCCGATCCGATCAGGCTGCTGACCGCCGACCGCACCCGGTCCTCGATCAGGCTGCGCACCATCTCCGCATCGAGGACCGGCAAGCCGGAATCGACGTGATTGATCAGCGTGGACAAGGTATGCGCGACATCATTGCCGCCGCACGAGAGCAGGATCGCCCTGGGCGTCGTCGATCCGATCGCATCGTTGGTCCGCGCCAGCCGTTCGAAGACCTTCCTGAAGCGCTCCAGCTGGCGATCGTCATAGGCCATTTCCTCGGCGGTCTCGCCGTGGCCGGCCGCGCATTCGACCTGGAAGCCATGATGCCGTTCCATCGTTTCGAGGATGGCCAGATAGCCGGGATCGTCCAGCCACGCATCGCCTTCGGCGATCAGATATCCCGACGCGGGCGGCGGCCGCACTTCCGCGCGCACGACCAGCGACCGCGCGCGATTCGCGCCTATCGTGGCGAACGACTGCGGAGTCTGGTCCTGCATCGGCGCTCCCTCGGGAGCTGGGTTGGACCTGGCCATGGCCAGCGACTCCATCTCGATGTGTTTTGAGTATCCAAACGGCTTGCAGCCTGCGCGCAGGACAGCGTTCGCCGACGCGGCGTACAGGCGAGGCAGGGTGGCGCGATCGCGCGCTGGCCCCATTCAGGCAAATTTGCCGTTCTACCCTCGGTATGCCACCCGAACCCTGGTCGAGGAGATGTTGCATGAGTGATCGCCGCTGGATGCCGATCCTGTTCACCGCGCTGCTCGTCGCCAGCGGTGGCGTGCGCAGCGAACCCGCTGCGGCTGCCGGTGGTTTCGACCCGGCCAGCGTGCCGGTCACCAGCGCCAGCCTGCCGCCGTTCCCGTTCTTCAAGACGCCCGAAGGCCTGGTGAGCGTCTACGACGACAAGGACAAGAACATGTCGTACGACGGCCAGTACTTCATCGCCGGCGACAGGGCTGTGCTGGTCGAAGGCCGCATCTTCCGCGACGCGTTCAATCTGCAGAACGACGACCGCGCGTACTCCGAGCTAGAGTTCCACAAGAACTACGAGAACGTCGTCACCGCGCTCGGCGGCAGGAAGATCAACACCGAGCAGTACACGCCGGAAGTCGTCGCTGCGGTCGGCGGGCGCGACGCGGTCGAGAAACACCACTACGGCGCCGTCGCGATCCCCGACTACCGCCACGACAGCTACCTGATCCGCACGGCCGACAAGGAGTACTGGATCGATATCAGCAGCGGCGCGATTCCGCTGCACGGCTATGTCGTGGTGCTGGAAAAGCAGGGCATGCGGCAATCGGTCGGCCTGCTCGATGCGGCGGCGATGAAGCAGGCGATCGACGACAAGGGGCGGGTCGCGCTGTACATCAACTTCGACGTCGACAAGGCCACGCTGCGCGCGGACGCGCAGCCGGTGATCGACGAGATCCGCAAGCTGCTCGAGGCCGACCCGTCGCTGAAGCTGTCGATCGAAGGCCATACCGACAATACCGGCAGCGCCGCACACAACCAGCAATTGTCGACGGCACGCGCGCGCAGCGTGCTCGGCGCGCTGGTCGGATTGGGCATCGAACCGGCGCGGCTGCAGTCCAAGGGCCATGGCCAGGACCAGCCGATCGCGGACAACGCCAGCGACGACGGCCGCGCGAAGAACCGGCGCGTGGAACTGGTGAAACTGTAGCGCGCTGTCTCGATGCGCGCGTGGCCAGTCGGTCGCGCGCGCAGTGCACGATCCGGCTGACGACCGCGAGCCGTCACCCGGCGGACGCGCTCGCCGCCGCGAGCAGGGCCTCCGTATCCACCACCTCGGCGAACTCCGCGCGCAGCGTCGCCAGGTGCACGCGGCTGACTTCGTCGGCGGCGATCGTGCGGCCGTCGCCATCGACCAGGTCGAAACACGCGCTCGCGTCGCCGACGACGATCGTGCGGTAACCCAGATTGCTGGCCACGCGCGCGGTCGTCGACACGCACATGTCGGTGCTGATACCGAACAGCACCACGCTGCTGATGCCGAGGCGGCGCAGACGCAGGTCGAGGTCGGTGCCGATGAAGGCGGCGTTGACGGACTTGCCCACGACGGGTTCGCCGTCGTGCGGTTCGAATCCAGGACGGAACGCGTTGCCGGGATGGTCCGGACGCAGCGAGGAGCCGGCCTGGATCGAATCATGGCGCACGTGGAGCAACGGCCGGCCGCTTCGCCGCCACGCGGCGAGCAGGCGCTGGCCGTTGGCTTCCATGGCCGGGTTGTTGCGAGGCGGCCACGGTGGGTAGTCGAAGCCCCGCTGCACGTCGATCGGGATCAGCGCAGTGTGCGGGTCGAGGTTCATGGCGAGACCTCCGTGCGGGCGGTGTTCGCGGGCGGACCGCCATAGGCGCGTTCGACGCGCGCGATGCGCAATTCGTAGTGCTCGTACCAATGCTTGCGGCCAAGCTCGCGCGCGGCCGCATGGTCGGCGTTGCGGCGCCAATGCGCGATCGATGCCTCGCTGTCGAAATAGGCGACCGTGATACCGAAGCCGTCGGCGCCGCGCGTCGATTCGGCGCCGAGGAAGCCGGGCTGTTCCTGCACCAGTTCGAACATGCGCGTGGCGGTGTCGGCATAGCCCGCCTCGTCCTGGTCGGTGCGCCGGGAGGAAAAGATCACCGCGTAATAGGGCGGCTCGGGCAATCGGGCGAAACCGGGGGCGTGCGACATGATGGGCCTGTCCTGCGAGCGGAAACCGGCCGTCACTGTGCGCGATCGCGCGTGCCGGACTCAACCCGGCAGAATGCCGGTCATCGCGGCGCCCGTGCCGTTTGTGCTGCTGCTGCAGGAAGGCGATGCCATGAAGACCCGTGACGCCATCGACGACAAGCTGATCGCGCTGCTGCAGGACAATGCGCGCCTGTCCACGGTGGCGCTGGCGAAGGCTGTCGGCCTGTCGCGCAGCACCGTGCAGGAGCGATTGCAGCGTCTCGAGCAAGCGGGCGTCATCGCCCAATACACGGTGCGCCTGGGCAGCGGCGGCGATCCGCTGCAGGCGTGGCTGTTCCTGCGCTATGCCGATGGTTTCAGCTGCGACGACGTGATGCCGCTGCTCGCCGGGCTGCCGCAGGTGCAACTGGTCCACAGCGTCGCCGGCGAGATCGATCTGCTGGTGCTGGTGCAAGCCGGGTCGCCGGGCATGCTCGCCGACCTGCGCGAGCGCATCGCCGCGTTCAAGGGTGTCGACGACGTGACCACGGTGCCGGTGCTGCGGGCCACGCTCGATCGGCGCTAGCGCTCGAATGGCGCTAGCGCAACAGGCGTCGCGCGGGGGCCGCCGGTTCGCGTGCGATAGGCGCCGGGGCTCATGCCAGCGATGCGGCGAAAGCGGCGGTTGAAGGTGGACAGGTCGTCGAAACCGGACTCCACGGCGATGTCGGAGATCGCCTCGTCGGAGCGACGCAGCCGAACCGCCGCACGATGCAGACGCGTGCGCAGGATGAACTGGTGCGGCGTCATGCCGACCACGTGCCGGAATGTGCGCAGGAAGTGGTATCGGCTCATCGCCGCCTCGCCGGCGAGCTCCGCCAGCGCCAGCCGCTCGTGCGACTGGGCCGCGATCCGTCGAAGCGCATCGCTGATGCGTTTCTCGTCGCGATGGCTCGGCCGCGTGTCCGCTTGGCGGATTCCGGCGAGCAGCGCGATCACTGCGCCGGCCAAGCGCAGCGACAGTTCCTCGAACGCCTCGCGCTCGCGCGCGTCGCGTGCGGCTTCGCCCGCGGCGATCAGCGGGACCAGTTGCGGCAAGGGCGGCAGGCGC
>JACMKK010000506.1 GCA_014380115.1 Luteimonas sp.
AGGCGGAAGCCGAGCGCATCGCCGAAGCGCTGGACGAGTACCTGACCACCCTGGCGCCGCATTGGCGCCGTGCGCTGGGTGGCTACACCCTGGTCGACATCGCTCACAAGGTGGTCGGGGTCGGCAGTGTCGGCCTGCGCGCCTATGTCGCTCTTCTCGAAGGTAGCAGCGCGGATGACGTGGTGTTCCTGCAGCTCAAGCAGGCCCGGCGCTCGGTGCTGGCGCGGTACGTCCATGGCGACTCGGCGTGGCATGCCCACCAGGGACAGCGCGTCGTGGAGTACCAGCAGGCCCTGCAGACGGTCAGCGATCCGCTGCTGGGCTGGGCCACCATCGACGGGCTGCAGTACTACGTGCGGCAGTTCCGCAACATGAAGGGCACGATTCCGCTGGATGCGATCGACGCGGCGGCACTGACCGACTACGCCGGGATCGTCGGCCACCTGCTGGCCAAGGGCCATGCGCGGACCAGCGGAGCCACGATGATCGCCGGATACGTTGGTTCATCGGCTAAGCTGGATAAGGCCATGTGCCGCTTCGCCCGCGCCTACGCGGACCAGACCGAAGCCGACCATCAAGCCCTGGTCAAGGCCGTGGCTCGCGGCGTCCTGCCGGTCGAGTACGGGGCGCAGGGACCGAGCCGAACCGCATTTCGGCCGTAGTGCCGCCCGTAGGGACGGTGGTGGCACGCTCACGACAGTGAGCGGCGGCCTTCAAAGCCGCCTGAACGGGATCGTCAACCCGCCTTCCTGACGAGCCCGTGGGGGAGACTGTCGGCAGATCCGGACGGCGCAGAACTGTTGGAGCACTTCGACGTCGCGACAACGACGATCCATGCCCAGGTGTTCGAGGTCGACGGCGGCGCTGAAGCACAGCGACGCACCGCTCCGACGTTTCCTCGCTCCGACGCTTCCCGAGTGCAAGGTAATGGCGGGGACCGAAAGAGATACAGGGCGGCCATAGACCAACTGCTAAGTTATATGCGTTGGCGCGATTGCAAAACGGCCCTTATCGTGTTCGACAAGGACCGAGGTAACTTCACAGGCATTTTGGAGAAAGCACCGGGCCGCGTTGCGTGAGGTTAAGCTGCTCCGTGGAGACGCCGGTATCAAGACGGAAGGGACCCGATCACCGTGAGATACATCGCGGACGCGCAGTTTCACGAGATCGCAAGCTCTGAGCTTGCTGTCGATAGCGAGGCTGAACAACGCGAGGTCGCGTACCTGGTTCGAAAGCTGAAGGCGAATGCGGATGGCCCAGATCTCTTTCAGCTTGAATGGCGGCTTCTGGCCGACAAGTTTCCCTTGCTCCAGGGCAGCGAGTTGATACATGATTGGCTCCTTCTTCACGTGGAAGAAGCCACATTGTCCGGCGTGTCAGGACGGGCGCTTTGCGACCCGGAGCAGACATTCGCGGTCGTCCGCGAAGGACCCGCTGCGATCGAACTTTACGTTCGTCGCCAAGACGCGCCCGGCGTTCTGAAGCCGCGCCATCAGGCGGCCTGGGTAACGATGCTCTTCATGCGTTCCAGTTTTGGAGATACCACGGGCACTGTAAGCATGGTGCTCGCAACGGCCATCAGCAGAAGTGCCGTGAACGTCTCGCTGGTGATGACACCCTTGTCCATGAGGATATTGGCGAAGATGATCATGATCAGCGCCTTCGTCTGCAGCAGCCAACCGATGATCGAAGCCTCGCCTGGCTGCCATTTGAGGACCTTCCCCGCGACCTGAACGCCGAGCAACTTGCCCCCTACCGAAGCGAAGAGCAACACGGCCGCGGCGATGAACACCGCCTCGCCACCCACGCTCCAATTGGTTCTCAAACCCGTGCTCAGGAAAAAAACCGGCATCACGACCAACAGCACATGGTGACGCAGCAGGTCCATCTGCTTCTGGTCGAACCAATCGCCATCCATGACGGCACCCGAGAGGAACGCCCCGACCATGAAATGCAGTCCGGACCAATCTGCTCCGAAGGCGCACACGGCGAGCCAGATCAGACCCACGTACCAGCGGTCCCGCTCCGGCAGTCGCACCATCAGTTTGCGGAATCCGTAACTGCAAACTCCGAAGGCAACTAGAAACGCGCCTTGCATGCCCACCCGCTGCCAGTCCATCAGGATGAGGGCTAGCACGCCCCAGATGGCGATGTCATCCAGGCTCGCGTAGCGCAGGATGCGCTGCCCGATGGCTTGCCGCAGGATCTCCAGCTTCTCCATGAGCAGAATCAGGATGGGAAGCGCGGTGACGGCACAGGCCATGCCCATTCCGAGGACGAATTGCCAGGTCATCGCCTTGGGACCGACCCAGCCGTCGTGCATCAACATGCCCGCGGCCACGATGCTGCCCAACAGCAGCGGCGTGGCGAGGGCGAGCCCGGCGGTGATGGCACTCTCCCGGCGATGCGCCCAGGCCTTCTTCAGGTCGAGTTCGATGCCGGCGATCCACACGAAAATCATCACTGCCCACCAGGCGATGCCGTTCAACGATTGAACGACCGGCTGGGTAAAGACGAAGGCGTAGTAATCCGGGAAAATTCTTCCCAAAATGCCGGGCCCCAGCAAAATTCCGGTGATGATTTGCACGACCACGAGGGGGGCGTAGTAGTCGGTCTTGCCCACGCGCCAGATCAGATACGGGACGGTGAAGATGATCCCGATGGCGATCAGGAATAGCTCCGTAGTGCTCAAATTGGAGTGCATGGATTCTTATTGACCTTTAATGCATGCGACGAAATGGGCAGACAGGTACTACATGATGACCACCACTACGGCTCCGGCCGCCACGGGTTTCACTAGCTCGTGCGCGTTCACGCGGGCGCCCCGATCTCCGTAGTCGAAACGCCAGCCGTCGGAATCATATGTGTCGGAAACGGCTCCACCGAGGCGATGCCGGAGCTTGAACGGCGCCGGGTTAGACCGCGCCCCTCGCATCACCGCGACGCTCCAGGGAGTTGCGATCCCACTTGCCCGAGTTCGCTGCAGCCTCATACGTGATCTGAAGGAAATCGAGAAGGGTGTCGTCGGGAGACTCGGACTCCCGGACGACATCGTACGGCAGCACGAATTCTCGAAGCTCGCCACTGTAGAACGCCGCGCCGGGTCGGACTTCAGCCTCCGAGAAGCCCGTCGGCTCCGGATACGCATACGAATAGAACGCCGCATAAGGAACTGAACCCCCACCGGGCCAGAATCCGCAACTGCTGACTTCGTGCGAGTATGCCTCCCGCGTCACCCAATCCGGCAGGTTGGGAATGCCACCCGGATGTTCGGGAGCGCGACGCCCAGAAAATCGCGTGACCGCTAGGTCCGGTGCACCCCAGAAAAAGTGTACGGGGCTGCACTTTCCGATGAAGCGACCCCGAAACGCTTTGAACACCCGGTCGGCCTCCACGAGAGCTCGCCAGAATCGGTTGGCGTACTCCCGATCGTACGCGTGGTGAGCCTCGTCCTGGTCGAACGGGATGGGATCGGGCACCTCGTTCGGGCGCTTGTTGATGTCTACCCTTAGATCGATTTTGGCCATCTCCTCCATCAGACGGCGGTAGAAGAGCGCCACTGATTGAGGTTGAAGTGGAAGACCGGCAATGCCGCCATCGCTCGACTGA
>JACMKK010000507.1 GCA_014380115.1 Luteimonas sp.
GCCCCGAGGTTCGAGGCCTGGGACGCAGTCTCGGCGGCGGGCGGCAGCGTGCAAATCCCCATCTCGTTTATGGGGGGGTGCGTCCTGTTTCGGCCGATGTGACCATGCCCCTCGCCGGCACACGCACGGCAATCGGCGTGTTCGAAGTGATGTTCGCCAACGCACAGACCAGAGCCCGACAAGCGGGCAGCATGCGACACGGGTCGACTCCATGAGAACAAGGTGAACGGGTCGATAGCACGCTGACTCGGAGTGCTCACTCTCGAGCTCGAGCATCGACAAGCGCGAGTCCAGATCGGGCGCAGTGCTGTCTCGCCACTCCATTTCGAAAGGATCCCAGGAATGAGCAAACTCGTCCCCGCCGCCGAACTCGCGAAGAAGGCGAGCAAGCCTTATCCGGGCGACAGCGATGAATATCGCAAGGCACGCACCGCGCTCCTCGAACAAGAGATCGAACTGCGCCGCAACATCGGTCGCGTGGCCGCGCTCCGGCGCGCGCTTCCGCCAGGCGGTGAGTTGTCCAAGCCCTACCGGTTTGTCGACAAGGACGGCAAGGAGCACGGTCTCGCCGATCTGTTCGGGCGGCACGACACGTTGATCAGCTACTTCTGGATGTACGGCCCTGGCCGCGAGAGGCCTTGCCCGATGTGCGCATCCTTTCTCGATTCGCTCGATGCTGCGACTCGAAACCTGACCCAGCGAGTCGCGGTGGCGGTGATCGGGAGATCGCCTGTCTCACGGCAGCTCGCTTTCGCCATCGAGCGAGGCTGGCGCTTCCTCGAGTTCTACCAGTGCGTGGGCGACGATTTCCCAACCGACTACCGCGGCTTGCATGCCGATGGCGAAGAATGGCCGCAGCTCGACGTCTGGACCCGACAAGGCGAGACCGTGCGTCATTTCTGGAGCGCCAGCGAAATGGACGGCACCGCTGATCCGGGTCAGGACGCGCGCAATGTGCCCGATCCCGAAGCGTTGTGGAACATGCTGGACCTGACGCCCGCCGGGCGCGGAACGGACTGGTATCCAAAACTCGGATACTCGCAGTGAGCGCACTGATGAGCAAAAGGGGACAAATCAGATGATCAAGAACACGATCTGCCTTTGGTTTGAACGCGATGCGGAAGAAGCCGCTCGGTTCTACGCCAAAACCTTCCCGGACAGTCGCGTCGGCGCCGTACTTCCGGCGCCGGCCGACTATCCGGACGGCAAAGCGGGAGACGCCTTGACTGTCGAATTCACCGTTGCGGGCATCCCCTGCATCGGCCTCAATGGCGGGGCGCAGTTCAAGCACAGCGAGGCCTTTTCTTTCCAGATCGCCACCGGCGATCAGGAAGAGACCGACCGCTACTGGAACGCGATCGTCGGCAATGGCGGGCAGGAAAGCCAGTGTGGCTGGTGCAAGGACAAATGGGGCGTCAGCTGGCAGATCACCCCGCGCGTGTTGACGGATGCTCTCGCGAAGGGCGGTGACACGGCCAAGCGCGCGTTCGAGGCGATGATGCCGATGAAGAAGATCGACGTCGCCGCCATTGAAGCCGCTGTACGCGGCTGACTCGAAGGGTCTGCCGGCGAGCCACGGACTGCCGGTCGCTGAGACGCTGAAGCGTGAGAGCGGCATCAAGCCGTCTCGGTCGTCAGGCACATGACGAGTGTCCGGCGGGCTGATCTTCGTTCCCGGATGAACCCGGACGCAAGGCACTTTCGTTCATCGCGTAGGGCCGAAACGTCGCGCAGAGAGATGCCGTCTTCAGCGCCGGATCAGCATCGGCTCAGCTGCAAAATGGCAGCCGCCAATGTCATGCCGATTGCCAACATGTTGCAATGTTCCCGCCGCCACCTGGGCCTGATCGCACTCGGTGCCGCGCTGCCTTGGCGAGCTTGGGCAGGGTTCAACTTCTGGGACAGCGAGTTCACAGCCACACGGTCAGAGCTGCAGGCCATGATCGCGACTCGTTTTCCGCTCTCGCAGCAATACGCTCAAATCTTGACGGTAGGACTCAGCGACCCGCAACTCTCCCTGATCGCGTCAGCCAATCGCGCGGCCATCACGGCCCGTGTGTCGATCGCAAGCCCGCTGCTGCCCACAGGCCGGGTGAGTGGCGCGGTCGCGCTCAGCAGCGCGCTGCGCTTCGACGCCCCGGTGCGCGCCCTGCGCCTGGAGCAGCCCAAAGCGGAGCGACTGGAGCTGCAAGGTGTCAGTGGGGGCGACGCCGAGAAGCTCCGGCAGATCGGCGGCCTGGTCGCGCAGGAGTTGCTGCAGGGCCAGGTACTTCGCACGTTCACGGCCGAGGAACTGCGCTTCGGCCGCAAGACCTACGAGATCGGCGACATCACGGTGCTCGACGACGGCATCAGGGTCCAACTGAAGTAGCGAACCAAGAAAAAACGGCCTAGAAACCGAAGTCTCTAGGCCGTTGATTCATTTCTTGTTTTTCTGGTGCGGCTGGCAGGAATCGAACCCACGACCCCTTGGTTCGTAGCTAGGCAATCAGCCGTATGTCATTGATTTATAACGGTTTTCAGTCGATCGTTCCAATCTGTTCTACCCTGTCGCGTGCGGTACAGCACCCGCCAGTCCCGCAAAAGTCCCGCAGGCGTACTGCCGCGGTCAGCCGCCTGCGCGCCGTTTCAAATCACTCCAGGTGATCAACCAACGGTAGCCGCTTTGCCAAATTTTGCCAAGATTGCTAGCATCTCGTTATGAGCACGATGAACATCTCTCTCCCCGACGCGCTTAAGGCGTTCGTCGACGACCAGGTCAGTGGCCGTGGATTCGGTACGAGCAGCGAGTACGTTCGGGAGTTGATTCGGAAGGACCAAGAGCGCCTTCAGTTGCGCGGGTTGCTGCTCGA
>JACMKK010000508.1 GCA_014380115.1 Luteimonas sp.
TCGAGCAGATGTTTCAGCAGGTGACGGAGGTGTTCGGTTTAGAAGGCTTGATCGGCGGCACGCCGGAGGCCACGATCTTTCAACCCGACTTATTCACCGTCGGGGTGTGATTGGATGAGAACATCGCGTGATTCCCGGTGTTTCATGGTGGTGTCAACGCATTCCATGCCGCACCAGGAGATCACGCGATGGGTGAACCACAAGGATGGTTATTCGAGCCGAGTTTCAACCGCACGGTCAAGGTCCAGGCGAGCGACGACCGCATCACTTCCGACGGCGGCTTACTCTTGCTCCGCGAGGCCGATCACCGGCTGGGAATTACCGAGCACTTGGCCGCGCGCCTGGAAGATCCGCGGCGGCAAGACTTGATCCGCTACGAACTAGTCGAGCTACTGCGAGAACGTGTCTACTCGCTGGCGATGGGTTACTGCACGCAAGACGATGTCGACCGCTTGGCCCACGACCCGGCGATGAAACTGGCCGTGTGGAATCGCCGCGGCGAGCAACCGCTCGACGAACGCCTGGCCAGTCAGCCGACCCAATCGCGGCTGATCGACATCCTCACGCGCTCGCCGGGCAACCGCGCGGCGCTGCGCGACAGCCTGGCCGACTCCTGTGAACGCCATCTGCGGGCCACCGGCGGCGACCATGCCGCGCGGAAGATCACGGTCGACATCGACAGCTTTCCCATCGCCGTGCATGGCCACCAGCCCGGCGCGGCGTACAACGGCCACTACCGCGACACGGTCTATCATCCGCTGGTCGCCAGCTACGCCGTGGCGGGCGACTACGACAGCATGCACGAAGGGCATCGCCTGGGAAACGGTTTTCTGCACGCCATCTTGCGGCAAGGCCAGGTGCATACGGCGCAAGGCATCCGGCGGTTTATGCAGGAAGTGGTGCGTCAGGCGAAAGGTCTGGGCTGGGTCGTCGATCTACGCATCGACGCCGGCTACACCGACGGCACGACACTGGACTACCTGACCGAGGAAAAGCAGCGCTTTCTCGGGCGGATCAAGAGCAATGCGGTGCTGCAGCGACTGGCTGTGCCGCACCTGGCGCGGCCCGTCGGCCGTCCGCCCAAGGAAGGTTATGAGACGATCGTCGAACTGGGGCCGTACCAGGCCGAGTCGTGGAAACACGCGCAGCGGTTGCTGCTGGTCGTCACCGATTACCCCGATCCGAAGACGGGCCAATTGAATCTCTTGCCCGACTACTTCTTTCTCGTGGCCGGCTGGAAGGAAGAAGAACTGGATGGTCCGGCGGCGCTGGCACATTATCGCCGCCGCGGCACATTCGAGGATCGGATCGGCGAGTTTGACCAAGCCATCGGGCCGCATCTGTCGCACGGCGATTTCGCCGCTAACGAAGCCCTGCTGCTGCTCTCGCTGTTGGCGTTCAACCTGGTGTCGACGCTGCGGATCGAATACGAAGACGCGGCCGGCAGTTGCTTCGACCTGGGCCGCTTTCAGCGCGACGTGCTGAAGGCCGGCGGCCGCGTGGTCAAACGCGCGCGGCGGCTGGTGCTGCAGGTGGCCCAGGTCGTGGCGCCTTTCTGGGAGTGCCTGGTCGGTTGCCTCCAGCGCTGGAAACTTCCGCTCCGCTTTCCCCAACCCCGCGGGCCGCACGTCCGCGATTGGCTTCCGCCGCCGCGTCACGCCTTCTCCTCCGAGGTCCGCCGCGAGTAGCCCGGCGACTTCTTATCGCGCCACCCCTACACACACCACCACGCAGACGCAACTTGGGGAGGGGGCCACTACGCCCGCAATCTGCCCCAGAACCGTTACCACCCCCCGGCCGCCGATCAACGCTCATTTCAAAGAAGGTGTGAATAAGTCGGGTTAAGATAGCACCCCACAGTCTTACGACGACCAGCGCATGCACATCCGTGATCGCATCACACGCTTTGACCGCGTAAGCGCACGGCGCTACGTCCCAACCCGAAGAACTGGCGCAGCCATCCGGAGGCACAGAGGAGGTCGAACGCAGACGTGGCCCGACTTTGATATAGTGGGGTAGGGTTTGGCGGTCGCCAGGACCGCCCGCTAGACCATACGGACGCTGGCCGCTCGGCTAGAATGATCGCCTCGACCAGAA
>JACMKK010000509.1 GCA_014380115.1 Luteimonas sp.
CGGGGCAACGCCCGGTGCCCCTCGGCTATACTCGCCCGCTCACGGCCTGGTAGCTCAGTTGGTAGAGCAGCGGATTGAAAATCCGCGTGTCGGTGGTTCGATTCCGCCCCAGGCCACCAGTAGGTCGAATCCCAGGGTTTACCCAGGGGTCCCAAGAAGTCCCAAAAAGTCCGAAAAGCCCTTGAGAATCAACGCTCTAGGGCTTTTTTGTTGTCCGACGCGATCTCGGGGCATCTCTTGAAATCCGGCCCGGCAAGGAGTAATTTCAGCAATAACTCGGGTAATCGTCCCGACGAGCCAGAAAGTTCTTCAAATGGCCCGAGACCTGATTCCTTCAGATGCCACGATCAAAGCCATACGGGAGGGCGACAAGCGCAGGCGCCTGACGGACGGAGATGGCCTGTTCCTCCTGCTATTCGCGAACGGCGGCTCGCACGGCTGGCGGTTCGATTACACGTACCAAGGCCGACGCAATCTGATCTCGCTGGGCACCTATCCCGACACGTCGCTGGCGCTTGCACGGCGGAAAGCCGAGGCTGCGCGCGCGCTCGTTGCGGAGGGGCGGGATCCCAGTGTCGAGCGCAGGGCCGAAAGGAAACGGCACCTTGAGACGCGCACCGAGGAAGCGCGGGTCAGCGCCGGTCTGCCGCCCTCCGATTCGTTCGAAGCGGTGGCTCGCGAGTGGTTCGCGGTGCGGCGTTCCGGCTGGTCGAAGAGCTATGCCGACAAGATGATGGCTCGGTTCGAGAGCGACGTCTTTCCGTGGCTCGGAAAGACGCCGATCGCAGAGGTCACCGGCCCCATGCTGCTGGCAGTCTGTCGGAGGATCGAGGACCGGGGTGTGATCGAGACGGCACATCGCGCATTGCAGGACTCCAGTCAGGTGTTCGCGTATGCGATGGCCACGGACAAGATCGACAGGAACCCCGCCGCGAAGCTGAAGACGGTGCTGCGCCAGCCCGAGCCGAAGAATTTCGCGGCGATCACGGATCCGGCGCGGTTCGGTCAGCTCCTGCTGGCTTGCGACAAGTACAAGGCAACGCCTGTGGTTCGGGCGGCCCTGAAGCTTGCGCCGATCCTGCTCCTGCGGCCTGGCGAGTTGCGATTCGCCGAATGGCCGGAGATCGATCTCGACGCGGCGCTCTGGACGGTGCCCGCCGCCCGCATGAAACGCGAGGTGCGGGAGAAGTTGTTGGGTGCACCGCACCTGGTGCCACTGCCGCGCCAGGCGGTGGCGGTGCTGCGCGAACTCCATGAGCTGACCGGTCACGCGAAGATGGTCTTCCGCGGCGAACGGCATCACGACCGCGCCATGAGCGACAACACGATCAACGCGGCGCTGCGGGCGATGGGTTTTTCGCAGGACGAGGTCACGGGGCATGGCTTTCGCGCGACGGCGCGGACGATGCTTCACGAGAGGCTTGGGTTCAGCCCCGAGATCATCGAGGCCCAATTGGCGCACTCGGTCCGAGACAGCCTCGGGCGCGCCTACAACCGCACGGAGTTCACGGAGCAGCGCAGAGCGATGCTTCAAGCCTGGGCGGACTACCTGGACCAGCTGCGGCTTGACGGAGATGCGGTGCCGATGCGCGTATCCGCGCCCAAGCCCTCCACCGCGCCGGCGTCCGTGATTTCGACACCGCCACGATCAGCGCCACCACCGGTCGAGACGCCGGTGGTGGCGCCCGTGTTGCCTTCTCCGGTGGAGAAGCAGGAACTCTCGACGATCGAGGCCGCGAAGTTCTTGAACGCCTCGCACTTGTTCATCGCGCAGGAGATCGACGCAGGTCGCTTGAAGTGCCGCCAGGTGGGAGTCGACTGGCGCATCTCTGTCTCCGACCTCGTGACCTACGCCTTGCGAGTACGGCTGGGCAGTCACGAGGATGCGCAGCACTCCTGACTTCGGCCGAGGACGTTTCGTTCCAAGCGGGGACGTGCCGCGGTCATGGTGGAGAACGTACGGGTTCAGGTTGGGATTTCTTCGAAGCGCTCGGCCAGCATCTGGTGCTGGGCCGCAAAACGTTTGGCGTTGCTCTTTTTCAGCTTGGCCAGGTTCATCAGCTTCCACTTGAGCGCTGGCAGCTCTCGCAGGTGCTGCATCGGCATCAGCTCCCAGGCGGGATCACCCTGGACCAGCGACAACATGAAGTCACGATGCGCCGGATTCAATTGACGCGGCAGCTCCTGGAGCAGACGCACTTGCATCTGTTCGAGCGTGCTCAGTTCGACCGGGTTGCGTGTCATGCCGGCGAACTCGTTCGTGAACGCGGGTTCGAGAGGCTTGGTCTTCGGGAACAGGACTTCGTGCACCGGGCGGTTGTGGCCGGCGAGGTAGGCCACAAAGCAATCGACGAACGATACCTGCCAGCCGAAGTGATCGAGCATGTGCATCACGTCGAAGATGTCGCGCGGATGCTGGCGGTCCATCGCCGCGACGAGTTTGCTGCCGTAGAGCTCCGCCGCGGCCAGCACGGGAACGGCGAGGTCCGTCGTGAACAGATCCTGGGCGGTCGCGACAAGCGAACGTGTCTCGACAGGAAGCGCCGTGCCTCGAAAGACGAAGTTCACCTCGACCTTGACCTGTGCGGTGTCGTTGCCGACCACGAGCTTGACGTCGTCCCCGTCGACGTTGGCGGGCAAGTGGGCGCGGTATCCCTGGCGTGCGAGCGCGGCCTGCACGATGGCCAGTTCCTCGGCGATGGCCCGCAACGCGGCCTGGCGATCTGGACGATGGTCGACGAACACGAGATCGATGTCGACCGACAGGCGTGGCATCTCTTGCACGAACAGGTTCAGCGCGGTACCGCCCTTCATCGCGAAGCGGCCGGAGGCGAAGACCGCGGGCGCGATGGCGAGCAGCAGCCGAACGGTGTCGATGTAGTTCTGGTTCATGGCCGTCGCAGGTCCAGGCGCTCGCCGGATCGGCCGACGGCGACCCATCGCGCGCCGCCGCCGATGCGCTTGCTGTGTTTGTTGGCGAGGGTCGCCCAGGGCAGCTTCATGCTGGCTGCCAAGGTGGCCGCCATGCGCACGACCTTGATGCGGGTCGTGTGCGTCAGCAACTCGTCGAGAACCTTCGTGCGCAGACCGGACAGGCCTTCGACCAGCTCCCGAGTCTCCGTCAGGGACTGGACCTTGCCCACGTCGCTGAGCAGTTCCAGCATGGCGCGCTCCGGTACCGAGACCAGCACGCGCGGGTCGCCGGCGGGCAGCGGCTGAAGGCCGAAGGCTGTCGGCAGTGTGGCGTCGAAGAGTTGCGCGGCTTGATAGCCGGCTGGGAAGCGTTGCGTGAACCACTCGGGCAAGCGTCGGGGAGTGTCGCCCCACAGGCTCAGGTGTTCACGGAACGCGATGTTCAGACTCACCCCCCGCCAAGCGAGCGCCGTCTTGCTGCCGACGTGAAAGCCGGGCGTCTGGGTCGACAGGTAGGCCAGGCTGCCGTCGCGTGTGAGCGTGTCGCCCGGCAGCATGTAGACGCCGCGCGCCAGGTGCGTCAGCCAGCCGCTGCGGGCCAGGGCCGAAGCACGGAACGCACTCAGGCCGCGTGCCTGCAAGGCGGCAGTGCTCAGCGGCTCGCCTCTGGGCAGGCTCGCCAGCAAGACCTTGAATGAAACGGGAAATGCAGTTGAGTCCACGCGACAACTGTAGAAAGTTTTTCATTCATTTGCAAGCAAGTTTGAATGAAAAAATGCGTGCAGTTGCTCTTGGGAGTCAACTGAAGGCGCAGAATCATTCCTGAACGGCGCGGAGAATTTCTCATCCAAGCCGACCATGCACGAGGGTCTCTGCAAACTTTCCAACCTCGGAGTCGGCTGTTGTGGCCTTGGCGTATCGCCTGACAGCGGGCAAGTTGGATACAGGCACGCCGTGCAGGCCGTCGCACCGTCCAGCAGACACGAAATCGAGATTTCTATACACGTCACGTTCGACGTGCATAGAAAGTCGCGCTTTTCTATGCACGTCACACGGACCTGGGAGGTTTTCACTGATACGGGCCATCTCAGCGCTTGCTGAACGGTTCCGTTCGGACGAAATCGGGACCTCGCACCTCCGACGGTTC
>JACMKK010000510.1 GCA_014380115.1 Luteimonas sp.
CGAGGCTTTGCCGATGCTGCCGTGCGCGGCGAGTTCAGCGCGCTCAAGGCCATGCTGGCCGAAGACGCGCAGTTGATCGGCGATGGCGGCGGAAAGGTGCCCAGCTTCGGTGTGCCGCTGGTGGGCGCACAACGAATTGCGCAGCTGTACCTGGCGACCCGCCTGCGCTACCCGGGCGCGGTGCGCTTCGAGGTGGTGGTACTCAACGGCCAGTGGGGCTTGCTGCGGTTCATCGATGGTGCGCTGGAGTCGGCGCAATCGCTCGAAACCGACGGCGAGCGCATCGTGCGCATTCACGCTCAGCGCAACCCGGACAAGCTGGCTCGCATTGCCGCGGCGCTGGACCGCGATCTTCGGGTCACAGACGGGAAGCCCCAAACGTCTTGAGTGTGTGTATCCCACACATCAACTCAAGGCGACATCATGAACGAACCCCGTCTCCCCTGGACCCAGATTTCTCCGAAGGCCTATCAGGCCATGGCCAGCGTCGGCGCCACCACCGCCAAGTCCTCGCTCGGCCCGGTGCTGATGGAACTCGTGCTGACACGCGTGTCCCAGCTCAACGGCTGCGCCTTCTGTCTGGACATGCACGCACGCGATCTGCGGAAGCTTGGCGAAACATGGCAACGCATCAACAGCCTGTCGACCTGGCGCGAAACCGGCCTCTACAGCCAACGCGAACGCGCGGCATTGAACTGGGCCGAGACGATGACCCGGCTGGTCGAATACCACGGCAGCCGCGATGCCGACTTCGACCAATTGAAGGACCAGTTCAGCGATCAGGAGATCGTCGAGCTGTCTTGGACCATCGCACAGATCAACGCCTGGAATCGCATGTCCATCGGCATGCGCGCGCCCGTGGTGGAGAAGCCGATCGAGTAACGCGAACGCACCATCCAATTGCAACCGGGCCTGCGTCCAGGCTCACCTAGGAAATGAAATGACCTTTCTGAAGAACTCTGTCCTGCTCGTCTGCACGGCATGCGCGAGCCTCACGGCGCCGAAGGCGATCGCAGCACCCGATCCCATCGTTAAAACGCTGATGACGAAGGCGTTGGCCAACGTCCCGGGCAAGGAAGTGCTCATGCTGACGGTCGACTACCCGCCGGGCGGCGCGGACCCGATCCATCGGCACGATGCGCCTGCCTTCGTCTATGTCCTGGAAGGCTCCATCGTGATGGGCGTCAAAGGTGGCAAGGAAGTGACCCTTTCGCCCGGCGAGACCTTCTACGAAGCGCCGAATGACGTTCACACCGTTGGACGCAACGCGAGCCAGACCGCGCCAGCGAAGTTCGTCGTGCTGCTGGTGAAAGACAAGGGTGTGCCCTTCTTCAAGCCAGTCAAGTAAAGCGCCATCACCGTCCGCCGGGATACCAGGGCCCCGCAGCGCCATCCGCCGATCTGCGGATGGCGCGGTTGCGCGGTGCGCGCGTTGCCCCGCGTCGCGGTCTCTGGCGCTTACCAAACAAAGGACTCGACATGAAAATTGTGATCATCGGAGGCAGTGGCCTCATCGGAAAGAAGCTCGCGGCACTCCTGGCCCAAGCCGGGCATGAAGTCACCGCGGCATCACCTTCGTCCGGCGTGAATACCGTGACCGGCGAGGGCCTTGCTCGCGTGCTGGCCGGCGCAGAGGTCGTGGTTGACGTCACCAACTCCCCATCGTTCGAAGACGAAGCGGTGATTACCTTCTTCAAGGCGTCGACCCAGAACCTGCTCGCCGCCGAACTCGTCGCGGGCGTGCGCCACCACGTGGCACTTTCGGTCGTGGGCTCGGAGCGTCTGCCCAACAGTGGCTACTTCCGCGCCAAGGTGGCCCAGGAATCGATCATCAAGAGCGCCGCTGTGCCGTACACGATTGTGCGCGCCACCCAGTTCTTCGAGTTCCTGTCGTCCATCGCCCAAGCAAGCACCGATGGCCGGGGGGTGCGTGTGTCGTCGGCCACGGTGCAGCCGATGGCTGCCGATGACGTTGCCGCGGCGCTCGCGAAAGTCGCCACCGAGCCTGCGTTGAACGGAACCTGCGAAGTCGCGGGGCCTCGACCATTCCGTCTCGATGAACTGTTGCGTCGCACGTTGAGGGCCAGCGAGGACCCCAGGGAAGTCACGCGCGATGACGATGCCCCGTACTTTGGGACACGCCTCAGCAACGAGTCCTTGACGCCCGCCGCTGGCGCGCGAATCGGAACGGTCTCTCTGGAAGCATGGCTGGCAAAGAGCGCGGCATGAAAACGTTCGATAACAAAATTGTGTTGGTGACCGGGGGAGGAGCCGGCATCGGACTCGCCGCCGCGGTGAGCTTTGCACGGCAAGGGGCCCGTGTCGTCATTACTGGGCGACGAGAGAAGGCGCTTGAGGCGGCGTCGAGAAGCCACCCGGGGATGGACTACTTGGCAGCGGACGCAGGCAACCCGGCCGATGCTCCGCGAACGATTGAAACCGTTGTGCGTCGATGGGGGCGTCTGGACGTACTCGTCAACAACGCCGGGGCCGGCGCCATCCTGCCGTTGTCAGAGGCGAATGCCGCGCAGATCAACGAGATCTTTGCGGTGAATGTCACCGGGCCCTCACTGCTGGCAAAGGCTGCACTCCCTCATCTGAAGAAGTCAGTCGGCACCATCATCAATGTGTCGAGCACGTTCGGTCACAAAGCCGCTGCCTCACTGTCCCACTATGCCGGCAGCAAGGCCGCGCTGGAACACATGACGAGGTGCTGGGCGCTTGAACTCGCGCCCGATGGCATTCGCGTGAATGCCGTTGCCGCCGGCCCCACGGAAACCGATTTTCTGACTGAACGGATGAAGCTCGACGCCGATCAGGCCGAAAGCGTCAAGGCACAGGAGCGTTCGCGCATTCCACTGGGTAGGCGCGGGCTGCCGGATGACGTTGCGGCTTGGATCGTGGCGCTTGCGTCTCCAGCCGCAACTTGGATCACGGGCCAGGTGATCACCGTGGACGGCGGGCTAGATGCGACATGAGCAAAGTTTTGGCGACGTGCGCCATCAGGCGCTCGGCCCCAGCGCGCATGTCCAGCGGCTGCAAGCACACCACAAGGCATCGATGCGGATCACCGCAGCAGCTCGCGCAGCCAGGCGGCGCAGTCGCCGACAGCGACGGTGCGATATCTAGGCATTGAGGTCGACGACGCATTGGAGATCGCCGGACAGACTGAGATGTGAGCCGCGCAAATCAGGCAGGCTGGCCGTAGCAAGGGGGAGATGACGACCGGTCTACCCAAACAATGTCAGTTTCACGGAACCTACTGCCTCGCGCTCCCGGCCATGACGTGTGGACCCTGTGACGACGGCTGTTCTTCCGCTGAGGTCGATGTGCATGCAAGTCGCTTTCTCTGGTTGACCCGCCCGTTGAAATGTGGGGATGGGCGATAACCACAGCGTAGAGATAGGCCCGGGCTTTGATAAGCCGTCGAGCCGGAAAAAGACCTTTCGACCTTTGGAGGCGTCGCAGCAGCGCTCGTGCTACGACGTCGGAAATGAGAGCGCCTCGGCCAGGAAGTCCACCAGCGCCGCAACCCGGCGACTGGGTGGATGCGTGGGGTACACGGCGAACAAGTCGATGCGGCTGTAAGCAAAGCCCTCTAGCGCGGGCTCGAGCTTGCTGTCGGCAAGCTCCTTCTGGACATCCCACCGGTTTTTGAGGGTGACGCCGAAGCCCTGCACTTCGCGCAGCACCCCGCCGTCACTCGCCTCGCGGTCGCCTGACACCTTGACGGTGAACAGGCGTAAGCGCGGCCTCAAGGCCCTCTTGACGCCGGCCGATGGATGAAGCCGGCGATGCTCAGATGTCGAGTACGTGGCGCAGCATGTGGAACGGCACGCGCCACGTTCCGCCGTTGGCGGTGCCGGTGCCGATCGTGGCGGTGCGTTGGTTGATGCGCACGATCACGCCGGTAATGTTCCTGCCGTCGCGGTCATCGAACGTGACGGTGTCGCCGCGTTGGAACTTGCGTGGCGTGGTTGCCGGTGTGACGGGCTCCGGGGGCGGCTCGTACGGTGCGTGCCCGCTTCGACGCTCGGCGTGGGTGTAGCCCTTCATCGCCACGCAAGGGATCTTCCAGGTTCGCTTGGTGCCTTCCTCCAGCACCGTCGCCTGCGTGTCCCTCATGGCGATGATCTTGCCGCGGCGCATCTGACCGTCGCGGAAGTCGACGAACTGCACGGGCTGTCCAAGATGCAGGCTCGCGCGGGCGGCGATGCCGCGACGCGGGTCGGCGAGCATGCCTTCGATGAGCGCCTTGAGCTGGTACAGCTGCAGGCTCGTCGCGCCCTCCAGGGCTTCGATCATCGGCGGGTTGCTGGCTTGCGAGTTCACGCCTTCGCCTCTGGGGTTGCGGCGCCTGGTGTGTAGACCTCAGGCTGCCAGTCGTTGCTCGTCGTCGCGTTGTCCGATGTTCCACGGCAGCAACTCATCGATGCGGTTGATCGGATGGTCGGCAATGCGCATCAGGACTTCCCGCAGGTACGCCTGGGGGTCGAGCCCGTTGAGCTTGGCCGTCTCCACCAGACTGTAAATCGACGCCGCGCGCTCACCCCCAGCGTCCGAACCCATGAACAGGTAGTTGCCTCTTCCAAGGGCAACTCCGCGCAGGGCGCGCTCGGCGGCGTTGTTGTCGATCTCGATGCGACCGTCGTCCCGGTAGCGCGTCAACGCCCGCCAACGCGTGAGCGAGTAGCCGATCGCCTTGGCCAGCTCCGACTTCGTCGACACCCTGCCCACCATGCCGGTGAGCCAGGCACGCAGCTCTTCGAGCAATGGTCCGGCGCGGGCCTGGCGCGCGCGGCGTCGTACGTCCGGTGGCTGACCCCGGATCTCGGCCTCGATGGCATAGAGCGCCGCAATGCGCTGCAGCGCCTGATCGGCGATGGATCCGGCCACGCGGCCCTGGTTCTCGTACATGTCCCAGAACGGTCGTCTCGCGTGAGCCCAACACGCTGCTTCCTCGACACGCCCGGTGGCGTAGATCTTCGCGTAGCCGCCATAGGCGTCGGCTTGCAGGATGCCGCGGTAGTCCCTCAGATGGGCCTGCGGGTGCTCGCCCTTGCGGTTCGGCGAGTACCGGTACCAGGCGGCCGGCGGCTCGGCGCTTCCGGCTGGCCGGTCATCGCGCACGTAGACCCACAGCCGCCCGGTCTTCGTCCTGCCGCGGCCGGGATCGAGCACGGGAACCGGTGTGTCGTCGCCGTGCACCTTGGCGCTGGCCAGTGTGTAGCGACCGAGTGCCGCCACCAAGGGATCGAGCAGCGCATGGCTCTGTTCGACCCAGCCACCGTAGGTCGAGGGATCGAAGCACACGCCCTCGCGGGCGTGGATGCGGGCCAGTCGGTGCAGCGGGATGTGGTCGCAGTATTTGGAGACGAGCACGTTGGCGAGCAACGCCGGCCCGGCCACGCCGCGCGCGATCGGCCGGCTCGGTGCTGCCGCCTGGAAGATGGTCTCGCAGCTCACGCACGCGAGCTTCGGTCGCACATGGCGGATCACCTTGAAGCGGGCCGGCACGTACTCGAGTTGCTCGGACACGTCGGCGCCGATCTGACGCAGTCGGCCGCCGCACGCGGTGCAGCCACAGGCGGTGCCGCTCGCGTCATGCGCAGCATCAGTCGCGGCGGGGCGGTGCACCTGGTTCTCCCGCGGCAGATGCGCCGGCAGCTGCCGGTCGATGCCTGGACTGTTCGCAGCTTCTGCCTTCGGGGACGCCTTGGGCGCCGGAGGTTCATACAGTGGTGCACCCTCGATCAAGGCGATCTGCGGGTCATCCAACTGCTCGCTGGAGCGTCCGTACTGAGCTCGGCGCGCGCGCAGCAACTGCAGCGCGAGCTTGTCGACCATCAGCTTGAGGAATGCCACCTCGGAGTCGCGCCGCTCGACGACGCGCAACAGCGCTTCGACGGTGTGGGGCGTGGGAGATGTGGTCGGCACGGATATCTACTGTGCCGAGTCGAGCCGCTACTCGCTATTGGGGGCGCACCGGAGGCGAGTTCATACAGTGGCTCAGGCCGCGAGTTCGGGCTGATGCATTCGCACAGGCATGCGCCAGTCGATGCCTTCGAGCAGCATCGACAACTGCGCTGGCGTCAGCGACACGCTGCCCGATGTGGCCTGCGGCCAGATGAAGCGACCGCGCTCCAACCGCTTGGCCAACAGCATCAGGCCCTGGCCGTCGAACCACAGCACTTTGAGGATGTCGCCGCGCCGGCCGCGGAAGACGAAGACGTGGCCGCAGAACGGGTTGGCCACGAGCGCGGTCTGCGCAACAGCGGCCAGGCCGTCGAACCCCTTCCTCATGTCGGTGTGACCGGCAACGATCCACACGCGGGTTCCCGACGGCAGGCCGATCATGCGAGCTCGCTCAGCGCGCGCAAGACGCTGCGCAGGCTGGCGTCATCGACCGTTCCGCGCAGCCGGACTCGGGCGTTGCCGATCTCGATCTCGATGGTGCCCGTCGACGCGCGGGCAGGTGCCAACGGCGGTTGCTGCGGCTGGGCCGCTGGCGACTGCATCTCGGGCCGCACCGTGACTGGCAGCAGCGTCGGTCCCGGAGCTGGCGCCACCACTACCGTGTCGAGGTTCTGCGCCCGAAGGTGGAGTCTGCGCCAGTTGAACAGGAGGTTGGCGTTGATGCCGTGCTCTTGTGCCAGGGCCGACACCGACGCGCCAGTCCGCAGGCTTCGTTCGACGAGGTCTCGCTTCAGCGTCTCGCTGTGTTTGCGCCGTGTGTCCTTGCCATTGATGACTCGCCTGTCCATGTGTGCACTTGACCCGTTACGTGCACACATCCAAGCGTGAGCATCCTCACGCGATCGTGCTCATCTCGTCCGCAGCAATCAACGGGGCCTTGAGACCGCGCTTACTGCTTTCATGGCATACCTCCGGTTTGTTCTTCAGCCGCCTAACGGTTGACTTAAGCGGCGTGCCGGCGGCACGTTCGCTTGAAGGAATGGTTAGGCCGCACCGGGAGTAGCACGGCTTAGCCTTACCTCGGAGAAGCGCATGTACTGCAAGTTGCCCTGACAGTGCAGCTTTCCCGACGCAACGAGCGCGGCAATCCGCCGGGCATAGAACCCGTCGGGTAGATCAGGAAGGCTGTTTTCGACGGATGACATTGTTGCTCCGATAACACGCGCAACCTTACGCCATGAAGGTGCGCACTCCGACAGCAGTGTTCTGTCGATGAGTTCAAGCTCAGTGGCACCTAGTCCAGAGACCAAAGCTTCATCCTCGGCGGTCAGATCCGTGTCGGGTTGGCCATGCTCTTGCGCAGGTTTGAGTTCGGGGAATTGTTGGATGACGGTGACGTGAATTCCAGTGAGAAGGTCTGCGATCACGTCGGACACTGCCCCAAGGAGTTGCTTGCGTTCTGTTTCGTCGGTGATTCGGCGGATCGCCTCCTCGGCTTCTGCAAGTGCCGCAAGTGCGCGTTCCTCTGCAGTGAGGATGTCTTTGGCAATGTCACGATCCATGATACGGTGGGTTTCTGTGCGGCCTAACGTGTGACATGAGCGGCGGCCAAGGGCTGGCCGCACGAAGCGAACAATGACGAACGAGCGTAGCGCGGTCTGCCCTTGAACGTCCGCTCGATGGAAGGGTTAGGCCGCACGCGGCACCATCCGGCATGACGATCTATCTTCAAAGGTGCCGCCAGGTAAGCCCCAAGCGTGAGCGTAGACCAGACTTTGATCGGCACTGATCTGAATCGTGATCTCTTCGCGGAACGAAGCAGTTTCGCCGCGGGGACCGCTTCCGAAGACTGCCTTCACATTGCCGCTCGCATTTGTTTCACTTGCAACCTCGGCGTGAGGTATCACCACCGGAACTTCCGACATCACTGGCCAAAGGCAGAGCTTTCCGTTCGGACCAGTAGCGAGCAAGGTTGACTCGCTATGCACGATCGTTCCAGATTTGAGCTGGGCGACATAGCTGAGCAGTGCCGCGCGACCGCCTTCAAGAACCTGAACTCTGAGGTCGCCGATGAAGGCTTCATTCTCTTCATTCATGCCCTCTCCGCGGAAGGCGGTCGGACCAGATACAAGGGCGGTGAGGAGATTCATTCGTGCGGCCTACCGTCTGACGTAAGCGGCGCGCCGAAGGCACGGCCGCTTGAAGGAAGGGCTAGACCGCACGGTGCTCACTCGACCTTCCCTTCAGTCTTGTCGTCAGCCACCAGCAAGGAAAGGATGTCCTGCGCGAATTGCGCCGTCCGACTCTGCTCTTCAGCCGCCTCGCTCAGACTTTCAGTCGTGCCGTTCGCTACGCTGAGGCCTGCCCACTTAGCCACCTGTTGCGGTGTCGCGCCGACGTACGCCATCTTCCAGTTGCCAAAGATCGCCGCCGAGACTTCGCCCTCTCTTAAGATAATGACACCTCCATGGCGTACGTCTCGCTGTATCTTGGCCATCAGATCCTGGACTCGAACCTTGTCACCTTCAAGGATCTGCAGAAATATTCCTTCTGCGTAGACGAGTGCACCAGTGATGCCCTTAGCAGCATTGCTACGTCTGGCATGGTCAAGGAGTTCCTCCAGGTCGCCGGCCTGCATCGGAGTGGCTGCTTCGGAGGAGTAGACGATTTGATACATAGCGAGAGCATCCTAGCGGATTGCATTTGGCAGCATCGATCGACGTGTAGAAACCGACAGGTCGCTCGGCTCGCAAAGTGCAGGCGGATACGAGAACTGACACTATGCGGTCTAACGTTTGACTTAAGCGGCGTGCCGAAGGCACGGCCGCTTGAAGGAAGTGTTAGCCAGCAGTTCGTGGTGTGGCACTTCGCTGGTAGAGCACATCTGGACAACGCTCTTCGTTGGCCTGACCGTCGGTGAACTGTACTGCCTGAAAACCGTTCCGCTCATAGAAACGTCTCGCACCGAGGTTTTGTTGAAACGTGTAGAGCCGGATCAGTGGCGACGCAATGCTCAGAACCTGAGCAAGCAGCGCGGAGCCGATACCATGGTTCACCCGCAGAGGGGCAACGTACATTTGGTCGATCCAGCTGTGCTCTCCATCGTGCGAGACGGCCACCAACCCGACAACCTCTCGTTCGTGTTCAGCCACCGTCACGCTGCTCGTCGGAATCAAATGTTCGCGCACCCAACTTCGAACTTCAATCTCGCTATGGGTTGAGGGTGCGTACGACATGAACATAGAACGTGTCTCAATGAGTATGTCGGCAACAGATGCTGCGTCAGCCGGAACTGCAGGTCGAAGAAGTGTGTTCACTGCGGGCTAACGTTTGACATGAGGGGAGGCCAAAGGGCGCAGCCCATTGGACGTCCGCTCGATGGAAGGGTTAGCCGTCACTTGAGAGATAGGCATCACCTGTGGCAACAGAACGAATCGAACCATCACCGGCAAAGGTTGCCATGTGAAGCTCGCGCTTGTATGCAAACAGTAGGGTCGGAATTCCAAGATTGTCGTCCTCGCAAACGATCGATCCGATACAGCCGACCGATGCACTGAGCGTCGCTAACCACTGCGCAAGTGCAAACGGATCGCCATAGACGCCCTCTAGCTTCTGTCCCGGCAAGTACAGATGCACTCCGACGTCCCAAATGATCCCCTCAGGATTGCGATTGCACCAGGATCTTGACAGGAAGTTCCCAAGTTCGAAGTCTCGATAAACTTGCGAGATGGACTCGGCCGGAAGTCCTCCGGAAAAGTACTCATGGTCTGGCAGTTCGGTTGGGGGTGACCCTTCGCCATCAACCAGATACCTAACGGCGGCCAGTTCAGCGTCGGTGATGTCGCTGCGAAGCTGGATTGATATGGAGAACGCATAGTGATCGGACATGGACTAGTACCTCCGCCTTCTGCTGACGGCTAACGTTTGAATTGAGCCGCACCGCTAGGCGTTGGCTCGAATGAATGGTTAGCCCGCACGCCCACTGAACGCGCCGCGCTCGGGATTGCCGCTCCAGGCGGCGGGGTTGGGCGCCCACTCCGACGAAGGATCTTGTTCCAGCAAGGCGCATACAACTTCCCCGAGTGATGCCCCGAGATGCTGCGTAGCAGCTGAATCACCAGCGTCCTCAATGGTGGCTGAGAGCACAAATGAACGAAACCGACCCCAGTCGGCCCCGAACTGGGAAACGATGATTCGCGCTAGATCATACGAAAGCTCGTTGCCTTCATCGGTACGCAGGAAGGATTTGCCCGACCAGAACTGCTGGACCTCCGTTTGTCCCCAGAACTTGCAATGACGCGCGTGCATCTGCTGAGGCGTTGAGACGGCAGAACTCGGCGGGCAAAGCCGACGCTCGGTACTGACCGCAATGCCTTCATTCAACCACGCAGGGATGGGCAGGTGGCTCAGACAGGCATGAGTCATTTCGTGGGCGATGACTGGCTCGATGGAACGGAGATCCGACTTCACGGTTGCGAAGTGACCACAACCGGCATTGATGTACATGCCGCCACTTCCGGCGAACTCTCCAGCCTCTGGGTAGTAGTGGGCGACATACCTGTAGTAGGTGTCGTCATCGTCGAACACAACGAGGATGTCGTGTCCCCGCTCTGGTACATGCGCGACCCCGTCGAGGATGCGCTCGACCCGTTGAAGGGTCCTATTCACGAAGGTGAGCGTCGCTTCGGCAACATTGCTCTGCAGAGTTGAGAGCAGCATGGCTGTACCCTGCTCGCGCAGTCGATAGTCCGACCCAAGTCCAGCTTGCAGATGCTCCAGCCAAGCGCGCTCGCAATCTGACCAAGCTTTGGCCTGCGCTTCCTCACCCGAAACGCCATCAACCCACTGCTGGGCGGTGTTCCAGTCGAGCACAGGTAGACCGTTGGCGTTGGCCAGGTTCTCAGTGACGTTGAAATCATCTGAACCCGGCGCTGAGACGGTTGGCGGTGGGGCGCCGAGCGCCGGGAGTGCCTCGATTCCGGGAGATTGCTTCGAAGTGACCAGGGAGCGAAGAAGCTTTAGCACGATACAGAAGTCTCCAGTGCGGGCTAACGTTTGACATGAGCCGCGCCGTAAGGCGTCGGCTCGATGGAATGATTAGGCCTCGGCATCGTTGACCAGACCCTTCAAGAACTCTTCACTCACCTCGAATGGTGCGATGCATCCGCGAACGTACTCTAGCCGCTTCATTTGCGAGAGCTCTTTCCACCACTCGGTTGACGCATCGAGCTTGAGCTTTGATCGTATTACGGGGAGAACCACATTGTTCGGGAGAGACTCGATCCACCGCGTGTGCGCGTCGATTGCTGCCGTATCGCCCTGAGCGCCGTATGACTTGAGCATAGCGTCCGCAATCTTTGTCGCAAGTGCATGGACGTAAGGGCTCCCCCATAGGTCTTTGTCATCCGGGTCGGCTTGGAACTTTGCTTCTGCGACAAGCCGCCAAAGCGCCAAGAGCTCCGCTGGTTCCGATACGCTGAGGAGCGGGACGTCGGTGCTCATAGAGGCCTAACGTTTGACATGAGCGGCATCTGGAAGCGTGCGAAGCACGCTGGAAGACGTCCGCTCGATGGAAGGGTTAGGCGCTGTCACTTTGAACTCAATATGCCGCGAGTCGCCTGAAGCCATGGATCGTTGTCTCTGCCAAGCCTCTTGGTCATCGTGCAAAGGCCGTACAGAGCAGGACAGTCTCCCGTAGTGAATACGAGGAGGTGCATTACAGGAAAGAGCCGTGAGTCTGACCCGGAGATCAAAGTTCCGTCAGCGGCACTGTAGTTGTAGTCTTCGAACTCCGCACGA